>JBAUHH010000199.1:0-3339 GCA_049680165.1 Pseudolabrys sp. | reverse complement strand
GAGCGCGTCATGAAACAGCCCGGGCCCGATCATCCGATCACCGTCGTTCCCAACAAGAACCGCGTGCGCGTCACCTTCGGCGGCAAGGTCATCGCCGACACCACGCATGCGCTCACGCTGAGCGAAGCCTCGTACAAGCCGGTGCAATACATTCCGCGCGCCGACGTCGACATGGCGCAGCTTGCGCCAACGCAACACGCGACGCATTGCCCGTACAAGGGCGACGCCAGCTATTTCACGATCAAGGGGAATGGCGGCAAGGGCGAGAACGCGGTGTGGAGTTACGAGGCGCCGTATTCCGCCGTCGCGCCGATCGCCGGGCATCTCGCGTTCTACCCCAACCGCGTCGACGCGATCGAGGAAACGCCGGCTTCATAAAACGCGCGGGAAGTCAGCTCGCCAGCAAGGCGTTGATCTGCATGTCGTCGATGTGGGATTGCTCGTCGGTGCGCGACTGATCGCGTTGCGTCTGAGGCCGCGGCTTGGGCACGTAGCTGTCGCCGACTTGCAGCATCGGGCGCGGCCGCATCAGGATCGACATCAGGCGGTCTTGCAGCGCCTTCGGCGAGGTCGGCTTGATCAGGAATTCGTGCACGCCCGCGCGCATGGCCTCGTTCACGAAGTGGCGCTCGGCGCGGTAGGTCAGCATGATGATCGGCAGGTTCGGGCGCGGAAACACGCCGGGCGAACGCACGATGCGCAGCACTTCCGGGCCGCTCAGGATCGGCATGTCCCAATCGAGCAGCATCACGTCCGGATCGGACGTGCGGATCGCCTCGAGCGCGCCGAGCCCGTCGCCGACCTCGATCACCGACTTGGCGCCGAGATTCATCAGCATGATGCGCGTGACTTTGCGCATATACGGATTGCCGTCGGCGACCAGAATATTGAGGCCGTCGATGAGCTTTTTGACGAGTTTTGTGGACATGATATTTGCGCGGCTTAACCGCCTCAGTGCAGGCGGAACCTAGCCGTCGGACGCTGTAATTTTAATGAGCCTGGTCGTTCAATTTGTATCGATCTGCCCTGCATAATTACGGACCATGGCCGCGCGCTTATGCTGAACGAAGTATTGCCAGGGCCGGGACACCCCGGATTTCAGTGCAAACTCGGGCCTTTGAGGAATTTCGCCCGGTCGGACGAATTGACCCGCACGTCAAAAGTGACACCCTCGCGATAAAGCGTGAGCGGCACCTCGACGCCGGCGGCGCCGAGCGACCAGATGCGCTTGTAGAAGCCGGACAGCGTCGAGACCTTCTCGCCCGCGACCGACACCACCACATCGCCGGTCTTTATCTCGGCGCGCGCGGCCGGCCCCTTCGGCGCGATGCCGACCACGACGATCCGGTCCTCGATCTCGGTCGAATAGACGCCGAGCCACGGCCGCTGCGGCCGGTTGATGCTGCCGAATTTCATCATGTCGCTGTAGATCGGTTTGATGAGATCAATCGGCACCACCATGTTGAGGTGCTCGTTCTTGCCGGCGCGTTCGCGCTCGACCTGCAACGATCCGACGCCGATGAGCTCGCCCTTGGACGAGATCATCGCGGTGCCGCCCCAGTTCGGATGCGCGGGATGGGTGAAGATCGCCTCGTCCAGCACGTATTCCCAGTAGCCGGCGAATTCCTGCTTGGCGGCGATGCGCGCGGCAAGCGAACGGGTACGCCCGCCGGCGCCGCCGATCACGACGCGCTCGCCGACTTCGGCCGCCTTCGACGAGCCCAATTCCAGCGCCGGCAGATCGAAGCGACCGAGCGGCTGCACCAGCCCGAAGCCGGTTTCCTGGTCGAAGCCGAGCGCATGGCCTTCGACGACGCGGCCGTCGCCGAGATGCAGCCAGATGGTCGCGGCCTCCGTGATCAGGTAGCCGATAGTGAGCACGACGCCGCTGCCGATCAGCACGCCGTTGCCGGCGCGCTCGGTGCCGAGCGTCTCTGCCGTAAAGGCGCTCGCCGGAATGATCGAATGCAGGCCGACCACGGCGCTGAGCGCCGCGTCGAGATCGTAGCCGTAGTCCTCCCGGCGCGGCTGCGCGGCGGCAGGCACTTTCCATTCGGTCAACGCGGGCATTCGCAAGCTCCCTGCTCAGGCGCATATAATAAGCACGGTGAACGGTGTTAGTCCTCATCGTTCGTCCCCGCGGGCGCGGGGACCCAGGCTTTGCTGCAAGAACTGGATCCCCGCTTTCGCGGGGATGAGCGGATGAGAGGCCGCTCGCGCAACAGCGTTTCTACGAAATTTTGGAAGCCATGGTCCCACTCTCCATCCTCGATCTTTCACCGGTCGTCACCGGTTCCAGCGGCTCACAGGCGCTGCGCAACACGCTCGACCTCGCGCAACTTGCCGACCGTCTCGGCTTCACGCGCTATTGGGTCGCCGAGCATCACAATCTGCCCAACATCGCCAGCGCCGCCCCCGACATCATGATGGGGCAGATCGCTGCGATTACGAACAACCTGCGTGTTGGTTCCGGCGGCGTGATGCTGCCCAATCACGCACCCTTGATGGTGGCGGAGCGCTTCAAGCTGCTGGAGGCGCTTTATCCCGGCCGCATCGATCTCGGCCTCGGCCGCGCGCCCGGCACCGACCCGGCTACCTCCTATGCGTTGCGGCGGCGGCAGGGCATCAGCGAGGAAGACGATTTCCTCGAGCGCTTCAACGAATTGATGCTGCTGGAGACGCGCGGCTTTCCCGCCGGGCATCCGTTCCACAATGTGCGCGCTATGCCGTCCGATGTGCCGCTGCCGCCGATTTTCCTGCTCGGCTCGTCGGATTACAGCGCGCAGTTATCCGCGCAGATCGGCGCGGCCTTCGCGTTCGCGCACCACTTCGCCAATTTCGACGCGGTGGAAGCGATGCGGCTTTACCGCGACAATTTCCGGCCGTCGCCGTCGCACGCCAAGCCTTACGGCATTCTCGGCGTGCACATCGTCTGCGCCGACAGCGATGCGGAAGCGGAAAAGCTCGCGAGCACGGTCGATCTCAATTTCGTGCGGCGCGCCAAGGGCGAATATCTGCCGCTCGCCTCGCCGGAAGAGGCTGCGGCTTACGACTACTCGCCGGTCGATCGCACGCGCATCGCGCAAGGCCGCGTGCGGCTTTTCGTTGGCAGCCCCCCGACCGTGATGGCGCGGCTTAAGCCGCTGATCGAGGCGACGCGCGCCGATGAGGTGATGGTCACGAGCATGATTCATAGCCATGCGGCGCGCAAATATTCCTACGAATTGCTGGCGAAGTCGTTCGGCCTGAAGAATCGGCAGTGCGCCTAAGAAATCGCTAGCTCCGCCGTCATGCCCGGCCTTGTGCCGGGCATCCCGATAAGGGACGCACTGCCCCCTA
>JBAUHH010000198.1:0-3711 GCA_049680165.1 Pseudolabrys sp. | reverse complement strand
GATGATGGCTTTGAATATCAGCGCGATCATCGCCGTCAGATAAAGATGCGGCGCGTCCTGTACGAAAGCCTGCCAGGCGACCGACGCCGCCAGCACCAAGGCATGCAGCGCATAGATATTCAGCAGCGCGTAAAGCCGGTCCTGGTAGAGCTGCATGAAGCTCACCAGCACCAGCGAGCCGGCCAGCATATGGGCGATGTCGAAGGTGATGCCGTGCATGGTCTAGAGGCTCCGCGAAACGAACAGCAGCAAAGTGGCGAGCAGACCGAGCATCAGCGCCGCGCCGAGGAATGCCGGGACTCGGAACACGCGCATTTTGGCAATGGCTGTTTCGAACAAAGCCAGCAGGAAACCGCCGGCCACGAGTTTCACCAAATATGCGGCAATACCGATTGCGATGGTGCGCGGGCTTGCGTCTCGCCCTGCAATGCCCCATGGCGTGAACAGGCAGCCAATCATCGAAACATAAAGGAGCAGCTTCATCTCGGACGACAGATCGATCAGTGCGAGATGACGACCGGAATATTCCAGTACCATCGCCTCGTGCACCATGGTGAGTTCGAGGTGAGTGGCCGGATTGTCGATCGGAATTCGCGCGTTCTCGGCGATCGCCACCATGATTAGCGCAAGCAACGCAAGGCCGAGCGAAACCCTTAAGCCTTCTTCGCCCGTTTCCATTAAAGCGGCGATGGTGGAAAGCTGCGTGGAGCCTGCGATCAGCGCCAGCGTGAATACGATCATCAGCATTGCTGGCTCGGCGAGCGAGGCGATCATCACCTCGCGACTGGAGCCGATACCGCCGAAGCTCGTGCCGACGTCGAGGCCGGCCAACGCCAGGAAAAAGCGCGCGCTGCCGAGCAAGGCGATGATGGCGATCAGGTCGGCCGACCAGGAGAACAACAAGCCGCTGCGGAACGTCGGCACCAGCGAGGCGGCGACCCACGTGCCGGCGAAGATGATGTAGGGAATGACACGAAACAGCCAGGACGCGCTGGTTGCAAGAATCACGTCTTTACGCATCAGCCGGATCAAGTCGCGATAGGGTTGCAGTAACGGCGGGCCTTGCCGGAGCACCAGGCGCGCCTTCATCTTGCGCACAAAGCCGGTGAGCAGCGGGCTGAGCAGCAGCACCACCAGCATCTGCGCGCCTTGCAAGGCGAAATCTTGAATCAAGGCCATATCGCAAGCACCAGTAAAAGCAGCACCAGCGCCGCGAACACCAGCGTGAGATAGCGGCGGATGGTGAGGAATTGCAGGACATTGAGCCGCTCGGCCGCGTAGCCGATGAGGCCGGCGACCGGCGCATAGGCTGCGTCCCAAATGAGGTCGTGTAGCTCGACCGTCAGCCGTGCAGGTGCTGATGAACCGGGCGGCGGCATCACCCCGATTTCACGCGCACGGAAAACGCTCGTGCCATAAACACGCCTGATCGGCTGCGCGAAACTCGAGGCGGTGTATTGTGTCGCCGGGCTTGCATCGGGATAGCCGCAATCCCAGGCCGGAGCGCGGCGCAATTTGTTGGAAGCAAGCCGATGAATGACGAAGGATGCAATCGAGCCGGACAACACGACAAAGATGAATACCAGCAGCCCGTTATAAGAACTTCGGCTTTCGGCGATCGGCACAATGGTGAGCCATTGCAGGGCAGCCTGGTGCGGCATGCTGACGCCGACCAGCGCTCTGGTCACCGGCGCCAACGCATCAAGAAAAATGCCGGGCAGGATTCCGGCCACCAGACATAGCGTGGCCAGGAAATACATGGCGGCGAGCGAATTGCTGTCGGTCTCCTGCGCATTCGCGGCGGCCGGTGTGCGGGCACGGCCGAGAAAGCTTACCCCGAAGGCTTTGACGAAGCAGGCAGCGGCGAGTGCCGCTGACAACGCCAGCAGCGCGCCGACCGCAGGCACCAGGAATTTCAGGCCCCACACCGGCAATTGTGGGCTGATCAGGATCGCCTGGAACGTCAGCCACTCGGACACAAAGCCATTGAGCGGCGGCAGCGCCGAGATCGCCACGCAACCGACCAGGAACACGAAGGCGGTCTGCGGCATACGGTGGATCAGGCCGCCGAGATGCTCCATGTCCCTCTCACCCGTTGCATTGAGCACGGCGCCGGCGCCAAAGAATAGCAGGCTCTTGAAGACCGAATGGTTGAACACGTGGAACAGTCCAGCGGTGAGCGCAAGCGCGGCGGCGAGCGCCATGCCGTGCGCTTTGAACGCAAGTGCGAGCCCAAGCCCGATAAAGATGATGCCGATATTCTCCACTGTGTGATAGGCGAGCAGACGCTTGAGATCGTGCTGCATCAATGCATAGAGCACGCCCATCACCGCGGTAATGCCGCCGACGGCAAGCACTACCATGCTCCACCACCAGTCCGGCGGCCCGAGCAGGTCGAACGTAATACGCACAAAGCCGTAGACCGCGACCTTGGTCATCACGCCGCTCATCAGGGCGGAGACGTGGCTGGGCGCGGCGGGATGGGCGAGCGGCAGCCATGCGTGCAACGGCACCACGCCCGCCTTCGAGCCCGCGCCGACGAGCGCGAGGACGAGCACAAGCGCTGCCAGCGCCGCGGGCGGATGCGACGCGCGCATGGCGTCAAAGGCATAGTTGCCGTCGGCGCTGGCCAACAGGCCAAAGGCGAGCAGCAGCGCCAGCGTGCCGAAGCTCGCCATCAAGAGATAAATATAGCCCGCGCGAACATTCTCGTTGACGCGATGATGCGCGATCACCAATGCCCATGACGTGAGCGACATGAATTCCCACGACACCAGAAAACTGAAAGCATCGTCTGCCATGACGACGAGATTCATGGCGGCGAGATAGGCGGGATAGAACGGCAGTACGCGGTGTGGCGAATCCTCGTGGCGGCTATAGCCGAGTGCAAATAGGCTGGCCGCCGCGCCGCCGAGATTGACCACCACCAGGAAAAACGCTGCCAGCGCGTCGATGCGGAAATGGGCGCCCAGCCAGGGCAGGCCGAGCGGCAGCGTGACGGCAGAGTCAGGTCGCGAGGTTTCGAACAAGCTAAGCAAGGCGATGCTACACAGTGTCAAAGTAACAATTAGGCAGGCACCATAGATTAAGCGCGTGGTTACCTCCTTGCCGCGCGGCGAGACGCAAAGCGCGATCGCCAGGGGAGCTACGACGAACAGCGTCGCCACGCCGTAAAGTGCGATGACGACCATCATTTGAGCCGCACCCCGCGGCCACCGCTGCTGCTGGTCGCGCCTTCGCCGATCAACTCGATGCCGTCGGCGGTGAGAGCATCGACCAGCTTCATCAACGAGTCGACATTGCAGCGAACTACACCGTCGCTTGCTTCCATGCGTTGGATGGTTGGCAGCGATAGGCCCGAACGTTGCGCCAACTCGCGCTGGTCAATGCCGAGCAACGCCCGGGCGGCCCGCAATTGCCCTGCGGTGATCATGTGGTTAGAGCCATTTTTGCGACTCAGAATATGAATTATGAAGTTTTATGCAGCTATTTTGATGTGTCAAGTATCATGTAATGGTGCGGCGAAAATATTCCCAAAATCGCAATTTGAGAGGCAGAGACGGGTTTGATCGGGAATGCGTGAGTTCGAATCCTGTCACTCCAGCCAGCCAGTCCGGTCTCTGGCAAAAATCGCGCTAAACCCGCAAACAATCGCACTGTTGGCGGCTTTCCCGACTCGAGCGATTCGTCTCGGACTCCTTAATCATAAAC
>JBAUHH010000197.1:0-14847 GCA_049680165.1 Pseudolabrys sp. | reverse complement strand
TTTCCGCCGTGCTCGCCTTCTACCGCGGGGATGGCCGCGACCAGTCGTCGATCGTCCGCCTGCGTGAAGCCGCGGCGCGTCAGGTGCGGAAAAGCTAGAAGCTCGAAATGTCATGCGCGGGCTTGACCCGTGCATCCATCTTCTTCGCCACGGTGATGGATTGCCGGGTCAAGCCCGGCAATGACGACGGTTACGAGCCCTTGCCGCTGCCGCCCTGCCCATCGCGATCCGGCCGGTATTTTGTTTCCGGCTTGAGACCCTTGCGGCGCAGCTTCTCGCTGATCTTGCCGTTGTCGATGTAGCGACCCTCCGCGGCGCGCTTGGCCGCCTCGTCCCATTGCGGCAGCCAATCGCCGAGCGAGTAGCCGAACCACGGCGCCTGCGGGCGCAGCGGCCCGAGATCGAGCTCCTGCCAGATTGCCTTGGCGCGCTCCATGTATTCCTTCTTCGGCAGCGCCAGCGGCGGCAGGTCCGCCTTCATGGTGGCGTCCATCAGCATCGTGGAGTCTTCGTCCTGATCGTGTTCGCGCTTGGGCCCGTGGCCCTGGCCGCGATGCGGGACGAGCTGGACGTCCTCGACCGGATTCATGCGATAGGCCATCGCCCACAGCAGCGCATCGGCATTGTCCACGTCGATGTCGTCGTTGACCGCGATGCATATTTTTCCGCAATCGCCTTTGAAGAACGCCGCGCCGTACAGCGCGCGCCACACTTCGGTGCGTGACGTCCCCTTCTCCAGTGTGACCACGGTGACACGCAAGAGGCCGGTGAGCGGCTCGTGCAGCGCGACTTTCTTCACGCCCTTGATGCCGAGCGTGTTGCGCAGGTGCGCGGTGAACAAGGGCTCGTAGGCGACGCGCTTGATGACGCTCGATTCCGACGGCGCCACCTGGCTGATGTAGGACGGGATGATCGGGTTCTTGCGATGCGTGATCGCGGTTACCCGCATCGGCATGTTGAATTCTTCCAGCGCGACGTGCCCGTGCGACTCGCCGAACGGCGCTTCGGGTTCGAGGTATTCGGTGTCGATCAAGCCCTCGATAACGAGTTCTGATTCCGCCGGGATCATCAGATCGACGGTTCGCGCGCGCACGATGTTGATCGGCTCGCCGGCAAGCCCGCCCGCGACCGTGATCTCGTCAACGCCGATCGGCAATTTCTGCGGGCCCATGAAGGCGACGAAAGGCGGGCAGCCGAGCACGATGGCACAGGGCATCGGCTCACCCCGTTTTTGGTATTTCAGGTAGTGCTGGTAGCCGCCGGCGCCGCCGACACGCGTCGCCATGCGCACGACTAGCCGATCTGGCGCCTTCAGCGCGGCGCGGTAGGTGCCCATGTTCTGGATGCCGGTTTCCGGATCGCGCGTGATGACATTGGTGGCGGTCAACGTCGGCGCGCTGTCGAAGCCCGGTGTCGAGATCGGGATCGGCAGCATGTCGAGGCCGCCGCCGGATTTCTTCAGCGCCTCGCCCTCGATCACCACCTCGTGGCAGACCGCGTCGTTGACCAGACGCGGCTCGACCGGATTGGCGATCGCATTGTCCCACTTCGCCTGGATCTGATCGAGCGGCGCGCCCATGCCGACGCTGTAGATGTCGGGATTGGCGGCAATGGCGCCGACCACGACGGGAATATCGTACTTGCGGCCGAGCCCATCGGTGATGTTGGTGAACAGAAACGCCTTGCGCTCGGCCTCGTCGATGCCGCCGACGAATTGCCAGCGCACCAGCGGATGCATCTCCGCATCCTTGTCGATCTTTCGGTCGATGCGGCGCAGCAGCCCGCGTTTCTCCAGCGCGGCGATGTGCTCGTGCAAATCCGGGTAGCTGCGCGGCGCGTTGCTCATGCTTTATTCCTGGTCTTCCTTCGGCGGCGAGCGCCAGCGTTTCACAAGGCCGCTGTCGATGTCGAACAGATCGAGGCAGCGGCCGACCGTCTGGTTGACGATGTCGTCGATCGTCTTCGGCTGATGATAGAACGCTGGCACCGGCGGCATGATGATGGCGCCGTTCTCGGTCGCCGCCAGCATGCTCTTGAGATGCCCCGCGTGCAGCGGCGTCTCACGCACCATCAGCACCAGGCGGCGGCGCTCTTTCAGGATCACGTCGGCGGCGCGGCTCAACAAAGTGTCGGTGGTGCCGTAGGCGATGTCGGAGAGCGTGCGGATCGAGCACGGGATCACGACCATGCCGCGCGTCTTGAACGAGCCGCTCGACACCGACGCGCCGACGTCACCATTGGCGTAGGTGACGGTTGCGAGTTCGCGCACCTCGTTGACGCCGAGGTTCGCCTCCTCTTTCAGCGTCAGCGCCGCCGACCTAGAGATGATGAGGTGCGTCGGCACTTTGATGTCGCGCAGCGCCTGCAACAGCCGCACGCCGTAGATCGCGCCGGACGCGCCACTGATGCCGACGATGAGAGGAAGCGCCATGCTCGGCCCCGGCCTTAACCCTTGGAATTTCCATCTTAAAAGGGCGGGCGGGCCGTGACCAGCGACGCGTCTTGAGGCCGCTAAATCAAGCGCTCCGGGCGGCCGGGAGCGTAGCGTGCGCGGAAAGCCGCTCGGCGAACACGTGGCCGAGCATGACCAGCACCGGCCCTGCCAGATCGGCCTCAGCCAGCTTGGCCGGGAGCTCCGCGATGGTGGCAGCGATTACCTGCTGATCGGAGCGTGTCGCGCGTGCGACCGCGACCGCCGGCGTCGCCGCATCGAGCCCCTGCCCGATCGCTTTCTCGACCAGCGCGCGAAGCGTGCGCACCGGCATGTAGATTGCGGTCGTCGTCGCCGGATCGGCGAGGCTCCGCCAGTCGATATCGTCGGGCAGCGCACCGTTTCTGGCGTGTCCAGTCACGTATTGCAGGCGCCGCGCATGGCTGCGTTCGGTCAGCGGAATGCCGAGCAGGCTCGCCGCGCCCTGCGCCGCGGTAATGCCGGGCACGACCTCGATGGCGATGCCGGCGGCACGGCAGGCCGCGATCTCCTCGCCGGCGCGCGCGAAGATCAACGGGTCGCCGCCCTTGAGCCGCACGACGCGCTTGCCGCTTTTGGCGAGATTGACCATCAGCGCATTGATGTCGTCCTGCTTGCAGGAAGGGCCGTAGCCTGTCTTGCCGACCAGCATCTTCTTGGCCTCGCGGCGCGCGAAATCGAGCACGTCAGTCGAGACCAGATCGTCGAACAGAATGACGTCGGCCGATTGCAGCGCCCGCACCGCACGCAGCGTCAGCAACTCCGGATCGCCGGGCCCGGCCCCGACCAGCGTCACCGATCCGTCCTCGACCGCGGCGCCAAGCCCGCGCACTTCGGCGAGGAAACGGTTGAAGTCGCTTTCGGCCGGCGCGCGGTCCGGATTGATAACCGCATGCGCCGTGAACAGGTGCCAAAACTTGCGGCGCGCAGCGAAGGAAAGCTCGGTCGTTTTCAAAGCGGACCGCCAGCGCGCCGCGGCCTTCGCCCACAGCGTAAAGCCTTGCGGCAGCAGCGCCTCGAGCTTGGCGCGGACCGCCTGCGCGAACACGGGCGCTGCGCCATCCGTCGAAATGCCGATGACCAGCGGCGAGCGGTTGACGATCGAGCCGAAGGAGAAATCGCAGAAGGCTGGCTTGTCGATCACGTTGATCGGAACGCCCGCCGCGCGCGCGACGTTCGCGAACTCCGCCGCCTGCTCGTCATCGTGGAATGCACCGATCGCGATTGCCGCGCCGGACAGGTCGTTCGGCGTCCACGCACGGTCATGAATGGCGATCTCGCCGCGCGGCGGATCGGATGCCACCAGCAACAATTCGTCGGAAGCGTCTTCCGTGTAAACCTGGACGCACGCGCCGGCAGCCGACAGTAGCTCGGCCTTCCAGGCCGCCGCGGCGGTACCGCCGGCGACCACCGCGCGCTTCCCTTCGAGTGCGAGGAATACGGGCAGCCGCGCCAGTGCTTCCATCCGCGCAGGCCGGGCTTCCGAAGGACTACGTGTGAAGGGCGCGCTCATGCGGTCCTCCTGGCGCCCGTATCGTTATGGAAATCGAGGCCGTTGACGGTCTTTGCAACGAACCCGGCGCGGACGGTGAAATCGCCAAACCGCTCGTCTTTTTCGCGTTCCTTTGCGTAGGCCACAAACACCGGATCGAGCGCGGCAACAATGCCGTCATCGTCGAGGTCCTCGCGGAAAAGCTTGTTCATGCGCGAGCCGTCGAAGGCGGCGCCGAGATAGAGGTTGTAGCGGCCAGGTCCTTTGCCGACCAAGCCGATCTCCGCGATGTAAGGCCGCGCGCAGCCGTTGGGGCAACCGGTCATGCGCAGCGTGATGTCCTCGTCGGCAAGGCCATGCGCCGCGAGCCGCTCCTCGATCCTGGTGATCAGGCTCGGCAGATAACGCTCGCTCTCGGCCAGCGCGAGCCCGCACGTCGGCAGCGCGACACACGCAATCGAATTGCGGCGCAGCGCGGTGGCATTGCCGGTCATGCGGTTTTCGGCGACCAGTTTCTCGATCGCCGCGCGGCTTTCGCTCGCGACATTGGCGATGATCAGGTTCTGGTTCGGCGTCACCCGAATTTCGCCGTCGTGAACTTCAGCAATCCGGCGCATGCCGGTCATGAGCTGCGGCCCGCCGGCAAAATCGCGCAGGCGGCCGTTCTCCACGAACAAGGTCAGTTGATGCTTGCCATTCTCGCCTTCCGTCCAGCCGTAGCGGTCGCCGTTTGACGTAAAGAGGTAAGGCCGCGCCTTCTCCAGCGGCTTGCCGGCGCGTTTGGCGATCTCGGCGCGGAAGGCATCGATGCCACGATCGTCGAGCGTATATTTCAGCCGCGCGTGCTTGCGGTTTGAGCGGTCGCCCCAGTCGCGCTGGATGGTCACGACCGCTTCCGCCACGGCGAAAAGGTCTTCCGGCCGGCAGAAGCCGAGCACGTCGCCGGTGCGCGGATAGGTTTCCGGCTCACCGTGGGTCATGCCCATGCCGCCGCCGACCGTGACGTTCCAGCCTTCGATCGTGTCGTCCTTGCCGACGATAGCGATGAGGCCGAGGTCCTGCGCGAACACGTCGATGTCGTTCGACGGCGGCACGGCAAATCCGATCTTGAATTTGCGCGGCATGTAAGTCTTGCCGTAGATCGTCTCGACGTCGTCCCGCTCGCCCTCGCCGGCGACCTTCTCGCCATCAAGGAAGATCTCGTAGTACGCATGCGTCTTTGGCTTGAAATGCAGTGACGTGCGGCGCGCCAGATCGTACGCCTCGGCGTGAATCTTCGACTGATGCGGATTGGACACCGCCATCACGCCACGGGTGTCGTCGCCGCAGGCCGCGATCGTGTCGAGCGCGACTTCATTGATTTTCTTCAAAGCCGTCTTGACGTTGAACTTCAGCACGCCGTGCAACTGGAACGTCTGGCGCGTGGTCAGGCGTAGCGTGTCGCCGGCATAAATGCGCGCAACCTCATCGAGCGCGAGCCATTGTCGCGGCGTAATGACACCGCCCGGCAGGCGGATGCGGATCATGAAGCCGAAGGCTTTTTCCAGCTTCTTTTTCGTGCGTTCGGGCCGTAGATCGCGGTCGTCCTGCAGGTACATGCCGTGAAACTTGAGAAGCTGGGCACTGTCTTCGCTCACGCCCCCGGTGTGCGGATCGGCCATGTCCTCGGCAAGATTGCCGCGCAGATAGCGGCTGCGCGCCTTGAGGTGCTCCATCGACGATAATTCTTTGCCGGCCATCAACAGCGCCTTTCGGAAAGCGGCACGCGCAACGCGCTCGACTTAATACGTGTCCGTCAGGTAGCGCTTGTCGCGCTCGAGCGTGGCGACCGCCTGCTCCGCCGCTTCCGGCGCGATGCCCTTCACGTCGGCGTAGGCGCGCGCCAGCGTCGCCCGCACGTCTTTCGCCATCGCCTTGGCGTCGCCGCACACGTAAAACGTGGCGCCGCCGTCGAGCCATTCGATCAGGTCGCGGCGCTGCTGCCACAATTTGTGCTGCACGTAGGTCTTTTCGGGCCGGTCGCGCGAGAAGGCGAGATCGAGGCGGGTGAGCGCGCCGTCCTCGAGCGCCTCCTGCCAGTCGAGCTGGTAGAGGAAGTCGTGGGTGAACTGGCGGTCGCCGAAGAACAGCCAGCTTCGGCCGGCCGCGGCCTGGGCGCGGCGCTCCTGCACGAAAGCACGGAACGGCGCGACGCCGGTGCCGGGGCCGACCATGATGATGTCGCGGTCCGCCGCCGGCAGCGCGAAATGCCGGTTGGGCCGCAGCTTCACGCGCACCCGGCCGCCCTTTTTCACCCGTTCGGCGATGAAATTGGACGCAACGCCCTTGCGCGCGCGGCCGTGCGTCTCGTAGCGCACCGCCGAGACCAGCAGATGCGCTTCCTCGCCGACTTCCCGGCGGGATGAGGCGATCGAATAGGCGCGCGGCGCGAGTGAGCGCGTCACCGCGCGCAGATGTTCGGCGGTAAGCGCGATCGGGAACACCGCGATCAGGTCGATGAGCTGGCGGCCGACGATCCACTCCTTTGCCTGGCCTTCGGCGATCAGCGCCTTGACGTATTGATGGCCGGTTTGCGCTGCGTAGGTCTCGACCGTCTTGAGCGACAGGGTGGTGACATCGCGCGACCTGATGAGCTCGGCGCGCAGCTTGTCGTCGCCGGACAGCCCTGCGAGCTTCAACAGTTCGTCGACGTAAGCCGGATCGTTCTCGGCATAGACGTCGAGCGAGTCGCCCGGCTCGTAAGCCGGCGCCGGGCCGTCGAACGACAGCGCGAGATGGATCGTTTCCTTGCCGGAGCGCGAGGAATTCAGATTGACGTGCTCGGTGATCTCCGCCTCGACGATGTCGAGATTGGGAGACGCAACCGGCTTGGTGAAATCGACCTCGATCACCTTGCCGCTGTTGGCGTCGGCGGGCGCCAGCGCCTTCACCGCGTCGGCGATCCACTGGCCCGAAGGCTCGGCGAAATCGAGATCGCAATCGACACGGTCCACCACGCGCTTGCCGCCAAGCGCGGCAAGGCGCTCGTCAATCTTCTTGCCGATGGCGCAGAATTCCACATAGGCGGTGTCGCCGAGCGCGAGCACGCCGAATTCGACGCCTTCGAGGCGCGGCGCGCCCTCGCCCATCAGTTCGCCGTAGGCACGCACTGCGCGCGCGGGCGGATCGCCCTCGCCCCAGGTCGCCGCGATCACGACGAGACGTTTAACGGTGGCCAGGCTCGCGACATCGAGATCGGCCATGTCGACGAGCGTCGGCTTCAGCCCGTTCTTGCGCGCGGCTTTCGCGAAGTCATTGGCAAGGCGTTCGCAGTTTCCGGATTCGCTGGCATAGACAATCGTCAGCGGCTCGGCCGGACGTGCCGGCGCCGCCGGTTGCGCCGCGCCGGTCGCCGACTCGACGCCGGCAAGAAAGCCGGCAAGCCAGGCGCGCTGCGTCGGACTGGCTGTGCCGACCACGCGATTGAGCATCGCGATCTCTTCGTCCGCGAACGGCGCAGTCTTTGGAATGGTGGAAAAACCGGAGCCCATGACCATCCTCAAGCGCGCCCGGGGACGGCGGCGGCAATCCGGGGGGATCGGATCGTGATGGCGGTCATGAAACAGGCTCCGGTCTACTGAACAGGAGCCGTGTATTAGGAGATTGTTCTGTTTAGGCGCAACAAGCCTCGGAAAATAAGAAAATCTTTTTGTTCTGGGGTGCCCGGCAATAGGGTTATGCCAGAAAGCGGCATCCGCATGGGAGCGCTGGCCCCACTTGGAGGAGGCCTTAAGCGCCGAAAAATAAGGCAAACGCGCGCGCATCGGGCCCTCAATAGACGTCCTGCTGGTAACGGCCGTTCTTTTTGAGTTCCGCAACAAAGGCCACTGCCTCGTCCGCGCTGCGCGCGCCGTGCTTGGCGACCACGTCGACCAACGCGCATTCAACGTCCTTCGCCATGCGCAGCGCGTCGCCGCAGACGTAAATGTGCGCGCCGTCGGCGAGCCACGACCACAAATCACGCCCGACCTCGCGCATGCGGTGCTGCACGTAGATTTTTTCCTCGGCATCGCGCGACCAGGCGAGCGTGAGACGGTTGAGCAAACCGGCCGAGCGCATCGCGACGAGCTCGTGCTCGTAGAAGAAATCGTAGTTGCTGTGCTGATGGCCGAAGAACAGCCAGTTGCGGCCCGACGCCTTGGTTGCGTTGCGTTCTTGCAGGAAGGCGCGGAACGGCGCGACGCCGGTGCCGGGGCCGATCATGACGATCGGTGTCGACGGATCGGCGGGCAGCGCGAAGTGCTGCGCCTTCTGCACGTAGACCTTGAGCGCGCTACCGGGATTTATTCTGCCGCCGAGAAACGTCGAAGCGACGCCGAGGCGTGTGCGCTTCCCGATCTCATAACGCACGGCATCGACGGTGAGCGACACGCGGCCGGGATTGCATTTGGGCGAACACGCAATCGAGTAGACGCGCGGCTGCAACGGATCGAGCGACTCGATGAAGGCTTCCGGATCGGGGCGGATGCCGGGGAATTTCTGCAAGGCGGCGAGCACATCGAGCGTGGCGGCGTCGCCGTCCGGATCGCCACCGCTCGCGAGCGCTTTGGCCTTCTGTCGGCGGTCGCCGCCGGTGAGATAGGAAATGAGCTGGAACAACATGTCGGGCGCAGGCGACAGCGACACACCATCGGTCAGCACGTTACGCAAGGTGCGGTCGGCGATCGGAAAATCCGGCGGCGCATGCAACGCGTCGAGCACGGCTTGGACCAATGCAGGATCGTTGGCGGGAAAGATGCCGAGCGAGTCGCCGACCGCATAATCGAGCTTGCTTGCGGCAAGATCGACCTCGACGTGCCAGGTTTCTTTCGCGGAGCCTGGCTTATTCAACCGCTCGCGTGAAAGGAATGTCGCTTGCACCGGCTTGTCGCGCGAGCGGCCGAGGGCGGAAAGCGGCGCGGGCTGAGGCTTTGTTTCGGCAGCAGGCTTTGCCGGCGCTGATACAGGCGCATCCAGGTCCTGATAGAGCTGTTTAAGCATGCGGGCCGTATCCTTGCCGCCAGGTACGCACAGGCTCAGCCGCTCTTCTTTCTTGAGGAACAGCGCGTCGGCGTAGTCCTTGCAGTTGTAGCCGCACTGGCCGCAATCCTGCTGCGCCATCGCCGCCATCATGCGACGGCGCAGCGGCCGGCCTTCGGCAAGCTTCATGCGGTCAGCGAGCAGAATGGTCTGGTCGTGCCACGGCGCACTGTCGTCGTCATCCGCCTTCGGGTCCCCAAGCAGATCGGGCAACAGCGCCGCCGCGCGCTCGGACGACAACGGCGTGATGCCGCCCTCCTCGAGCGAGATCAGCCCGGCGAACAGGCCGTTGAGCCACATGCGCTGCCCGGGCGAGAACGGCGCGGTCTCCGGAATGAACGATGGGATCGGCGGACGCTGCGTGATGCTCATTCCACCGCCTCCCGCGCGCACAACGCTTTGAGCGCGTCGATCTCGTGCCGGCGCGCAAAGGCCATGAAGCTTTCCTCGCGCGATGACCGATGGCCGAGATAGGCTTTCAGCATGCGCTCGACCGTCTTCGGCGCGTCGTCAGCCTTCACGTCGCGGTAAAGCTCGCGGCCGAGCGCGGCGTTTGGGCCGAAGCCGCCGCCGATCAGGACGTGATAGCCCTCGACCGCGTCACCCTCCTCCGAGAGCTGCACCTTGCAGGCGAGCAGTCCGATCTCGCCGACGAAATGCTGCGCGCAGGAATGGTGGCAGCCGGTGAGATGGATGTTCACCGGGCCGTCGAGCGCGACGCGCGTCTCGCACCAGCGCGCGATGTCCTCGGCGTGGCCTTTGGTGTCGGACGCGGCGAACTTGCAACCCTTGTTGCCGGTGCAGGCGACGAGCCCGGCGCGGATCGGATTGGCGCTGATGGCGAGACCGAGCGTCTCGATCTTTTCCTGCACCGCTTTGAGATTTTCGGTGGAGACGCCGGAGATCAGCAAATTCTGCCAGACCGTGAGACGGATATCGCCGTCGCCGAGTTCACGCGCGATATCGGCAAGCCCGCGCATCTGCGCGACGGCCATCTTGCCGACCGGCAGCAACACGCCGATCCAGTTGAGGCCATCCTGCTTCTGCGCATGGATGCCGATGTGCGCGCTGCGGTCGAAGGCGGGCCGCGGCGCCAAGGCACCCGGCACGGCGCGGTCGAGCTTGCGGCCGCGCTTTTCCTCGACGAGCGCGACGAATTTCTCGACGCCGATCTTGTCGAGCACGTATTTCAGCCGCGCCTTGGTGCGATCGGTGCGGTTGCCGTGGTCAATGAACACGCGCACCACCGCGTCGGCAACCTTGGTCGCATCGGCCGGTTTGACCACCACGCCGGTATCGCGCGCGAAATCCTTGTGGCCGGTGAGCCCGCCGAGGCAAAGCCGGAACCAGATGCCGGGCGTCAAGCCAAAGCCTTCCCTCGCCTCCACGGCCTGGAAGCCGATGTCATTGGTGTCTTCCAGCACCGGAATGGTACCGGCCCCATCGAACGCAACGTTGAATTTGCGCGGCAGGCCGTAAAGCGAGCGATCGTTGAGGATGTGGAAATGCCACTCGCGCGCGTAAGGGCGCGTGTCGATCAATTCTTGCGGATCGATGCCCGCAGTCGGCGTGCCGGTGACGTTGCGGATATTGTCGGCACCGCTGCCGCGCGAGCAGAGCCCGAGATCCTGCAGTGCCTCGACGAAGGCCACCGCGTTCTTCGCCTCGATCTCGCGCACCTGCAGGTTCGCGCGTGTGGTGACGTGCGCGTAGCCGCCGCCGTAGCGCTCGGCGAGATCGGCGACGCCGGCAAATTGCGCGGCCTTGAGGATGCCGTTCGGCAGCCGCAGCCGGCACATGTAGGAATTCTGGCTGGGCGCCACATAGAAGAGCCCGAAGAAGCGCCAGCGGAAATTATCCGGTGGTTTCGGATATTCATTGTTTGCGGCTTGCTCCTTCAGCCGCTCGTAGCCGTCGAATGGATGCTGCTCGCGCTTGAACTTCTCCGGGTCGGACAGCTTGGCGCCAGATTTCAGGACCCGGTCCTGCGCCTTCAGCGCGGTGGCGTCGGGCCCCACTGGCTCCGGTGCGGGCGTGACATTCGCCGCGCCCGGAGCCGACAGCCCCCTGGCCGTTTTGGCGATCTGCAAGCCGGCGACGAACCCTTCCAGATAGCGCTTCTGCTCGGGGTCGAAATCGCCGGCCTGCGTTTCGGCGTCGGCCTTGATTTCGGCGTCGCTCATTCCGCCGGCACCTGCGTCGGCGCGGTAAGCGGTGCCGGCGCCGAGCGCGGCTTGTGCGTGAGATAAAGCGCGAGCCCGGTGAAGATGAATCCGCCGACCAGATTGCCGAGCGTGACCGGGATCTGATTCCACAGCCACCATTGCGCGACCGTGACCTTGGCGCCCATCAGCATGCCGGTCGGGATCACGAACATATTGACCACGGAATGCTCGAAGCCCTGCCCGAAGAAGATCAGCATCGGCATCCAGGCCGCCACGATCTTTCCGGCCGTGGACGTGCTCGTCATCGCAATCACGATGGCGAGGCAGACCATCCAGTTGCACAGCATCGCCTTGACGAAAACCGTCACCATGCCGGCGAAGCCGAGCGCGGCGTAACCGGTCGTTTTCGCTTGCGCGATGGCAATGATTTGCGCGCCGACGCCCGCCGGCGCCGTGGCTCCAAAATTGGTCAATACGATCGCCAGCAGTCCGCCATAAGCCATGCTGCCGAGCAGATTGCCGATAAACGTATAGGTCCAGCTCGTCAGCATGGTTTGCGCGGAGAATTCCTGATGTAGCAGCGGCAACGGCAGCAGGCCGAAGCTGCCGGTGACGAGATCGAGCCCGAGCAGCACGATGATGCAGAGGCCGACAGGAAAGATCAGCGCGCCGACCAGCGGCACGCCAGTCTGCAATGCGCCAGTAAAAGCAAGGCTTGTGGCCGAGCCCAGAATTGCTCCAGCCAGTACGCCGCGAATAACGAGGTCGCCCGGCGAGAGTGCGAGCTTGCGGCGCGCCGTCTCGACCATCGCATTGGCGACGTCGGCGGGCTTCACGTAATCCATTTCAAGGCTCCTTCATGGATGACACCGGCATGAAGGCTCTGCGGCCCTCTATGCTGCACAGCAGCAAAGAGCGTGCCAATTCACAGACCGCCGAAATGATTGGATTTTTTGCCGGAAGGCCGCGCGTAGCAGACGAGCAGATGCGTATCGCGGCAGCAGGAGTCGCTTTTTTGAGCATTGCGCCGCGACGCCTGCTGTATGGGCGCGGCCAACACTTTACTGTAGCGGCGCAAGGACAGGACGATCATGGCTGAGGCGACCGTTCCCGATTGGCGCATCACCGGCGACTGGTGGGATTTGTGTAATTGCGCCATCGGCTGCCCCTGCGTGTTCGGCTCCAATCCGACCTACGGCTTCTGCGAGGGCGTGCTGACCTGGCTGATCCGCGGCGGCAATTACGGCGGCGTCGCGCTCGGCGGCAATCTCGCGGTCGTGCTCATCATTCATTTCGAAGGCAACGTGCTCGCGAAAAATCGCGAGTTCGGCTTCCTGATCGACGAGCGCGCCAATTCGGAGCAGCGCGACGCGTTGCGGAAGATTTTCACCGGCGAAGCGGGCGGCGCGTTCTCGGCCTGGCGCGATCTCACCATCAGCCTCGACGGCGTCGAGTTCGTGCCGATGAAGGTTTCCCACGACGCGGAGAAATGGTCGGTCGAGGTGCCGGGCATGGTCGAAGGCCTCGGCGGGCCCTACCGCAAATACATGGTGCCGGAGAACGACACCTGCCGCATCTATAACGCTCCCCGTCCCGAGGTGGTGCCGGGCTTCATCACGCTCGGGCACGCCAAGCGCAACGTCGTCACCGGCGCATTCGGCCGCAAATGGGACTGGACCGGCCGTTCCGCCAAGCACATCGCTTTCGACCTGCGTGGGCCGAAGACCTTCACCTGGCGGCAGCCCCTCAAGACCCAATGACGTCTCAAGATAGCGCGCAACCGGCGCTCTCGTGGCGCGACCGTATCGTCGTCGTCGCGCTGCTGGTCGCCGTGAGCGTTCTGGCCTGGGCCTACACCGTCCATCGGGCCCTGCTGATGGACAAGATGGAAGCCGACATGGTGCGCGACATGGCGATGTCGATGAACGACATGCCGGCGTCGTGGACAGCGCTCGATGCCTTGCTGTTGTTTCTGATGTGGACGGCGATGATGGCGGCGATGATGGTGCCCTCGGCAAGTCCGATGATCGCGGCCTTTGCGACCATCAACCGCAGGCGGCGCGAACGGCACGATCCTTCCGTGCCGACCGCCATTTTCCTCGCCGGTTATGTCGCCGCCTGGGCGGCGTTCTCGCTCGTTGCCACCGGGCTACAATTCGGGCTGCAAAGATCCGGACTGCTCACCACCATGATGCAATCATCATCGGCAGCGCTCTCCGCCGTGTTGTTCATCGCCGCGGGACTTTATCAGTTCAGCCCGCTGAAGGAGCTGTGTCTTGCCCGTTGCCGCTCGCCGCAAGGGTTTATCCTGAGCGAATGGCGCGATGGCGCGGCCGGCGCCGCGATCATGGGGTTGCGCCACGGATTGTTCTGTACCGGCTGCTGCGCCGCGCTGACGATTTTGCTGTTCGCGATCGCGGTGATGGATCTGCGCTGGGTTGCCGCTCTCGCCGCGATCGTAACGATCGAGAAACTATTGCCCGGCGCGCGTTTCTGGCGCATCGCCATCGGCGTTGCTTTGATCGTCACCGGCATATGGTTCGCATACACCGCCACGCAAAGCGCGTAAGTACCGCGCGCACCCGCCCGGTCAAAGTAAAGCGTTTCTAAAATTAAGAGGCCGTTATTCAGCAGCGGTGGACAGATAACGTTTGTTATCTCTGATTTGCATTTTGGCTCAAATGCGCGCGCCGGTTTAGCAGCAACTCAATCTATGAAGCGCATCGTGGTCCCCAATAAAAAATGGCCAAGGGGGGCCTCAGATGTCGCGGTTTTCCGCTGTTGCGCGGGCGTTGGCGCATGCCACCGCTCTCGCGGGTTCGATCGTTGCTGTCTCCGGCGCATTGACCGCCGACGCTGCGACGAAGCCGATCGTGCTCGCCAGTCTTAACCAGGGATTCACCGAGTCGACGCCACCGATTGCGCTGCTCGACCGCGTTGTTCCCGCGCCGAGCAAGCCGGTTGAGACAAAGTTTACCGGCGCGGCATCTTTCTACGAGGAAAATGGCGAAACGTCTTCGGGCGAGAAATACGACGGGAACGCGTTCACCGCCGCGGCGCAGATCATGTTGCGTGACCAGTTCGGCGGCTTGAAGTTTGGAAAGAATTACCAGCCGGTCTACGGCATCGCCGAATATAACGGCAAGAAAGCCATCCTCAGGTTCAACGACGTCGGGCCGCTGGCGCCGGGGCGCAAGTTCGATTTCACCCGCGCGGTGATGGAGTATTTCGACGGGATCGAGCTCGGCGTGCTGCAAGGCGTTACGGTGACGCTGCTGCCGTTCGGACAAAGCTACGCTCAAGGTCCGGTTACCGACGGAGATCTGGCGGCAATCGCGCTGGCAGCTTCCGGGGTCAAGTACGAACAGGCCGCCATCGAGTTTCCGACAACCGGCGTCGAACAGAACCAATGCGAGATGGCGTCATTGCCGGCGCAGTCGATCAAGCTCGACTCGATCATGGATGCTGCCGTCGAACGTAACGCAACGCAGGATATCGTTGGCGCTATCGGTCAACGCGGCGAAATACGCGACGCTGTCGGCGTCGATACGATCGAGCAAGCGCCAGCGCCCGCCTACGAACTCTGGATCCTGGGGCTGACGAGCATTTAGACGCGTTCAGGATCGCCGGAAGCCCGCCTTGATGAAATCGGCGGCGCGTTC
>JBAUHH010000196.1:0-6627 GCA_049680165.1 Pseudolabrys sp. | reverse complement strand
AGCGACACCGGCACCATGCCGGCCTGGACGGCGGCGCGCCACGGCGCATCCTTGAAGCGGTCCCAGGTGCGGCCGACGAAGAAAGCGAACACGCAGGTCGGCCCAACCATGGCAACGGTCGCCACCGCCGCGCCGGCAAGCCCGGCGACGTGGTAGCCGATCAGCGTGACGATGATGACGTTCGGCCCTGGCGACACCTGCGCGAGCGCATACATGTCGGCGAACTGCCGGTCGTTCATCCAGTGCATCACCTCGACGGCGATGCGATGCATCTCCGGGATGGCGGCATTGGCGCCGCCGACCGCGAACAGCGACAGCACGGCGAAATAGCTCGCCAGCGTAATGAGCGTACCGAAGGGCGAATCGTCCCTCATCGCCGCACCCACGCCAGCGCGATGCTGATCGGCGCGAGAACGATGAGCACCAGCGGCAACGGCCAGCGAAACAATCCGACCGCGATGAAGCCGACGATGGCGACGAGCGGCGCAAAATGGACGCCCTTGCGGAACAGCGGCAGCGCCATCTTCGCCACCATGGCGATGATCAATCCGGCCGCCGCCGCCGAAATGCCGGTGAGGATGCGGCCGAGCGCGTCGATGTCGCCGTAAAACGCATAGAGCACGCCGATGACGGTCACGATCACCACCGGCGGCCCGAGCAGGCCGAGAATCGCCACCGCCGCGCCGGGCGCGCCGCCGAAGCGCTGCCCGAATACGATGGAGAAATTCACGACATTCGGCCCCGGCAGGAATTGCGCCAGCGAAAACGCCTCGTTGAATTCTTCCGCCGTCATCCAGCCGCGGCGCTCGACGATCATCCGCCGCGCCCATGGCAATGCCCCGCCGAAGCCGGAGAGCGAGACGGCGACGAAAGCAGCAAACAGTTCGGTGAGGCTTGGCTGGTGAAACCTGGCGCCCGTTACGGCCACTGCGGGATCGGACATTGGCTGAGAATTACCCTGCTCCGGTGCGGCGGACCATTCGAATTATCGGCCCTCTCCCATGCATCAAGAACAGACCATCGCCCTGATTCACCACTGAATCCGCGCTTTCCCACGCTCTTTTTTCGTCAACACTTAGCGCCTATATTCAAAGGGCCGGCGCAAGCCGGATATGGCGATAAACGGCCGTCGTAATAAACCTTTCGGACCCGGGGGCAGTACCCGGCGCCTCCACCCAAGCCCGCCCATGCCCCGATAACGGGGCGGGTTTCGGCGGGGGCGAAATAGGATCGACGAGGGCGTAAAAGACGGACTTTTGCCCGGAATGGGTCCGACGTTATGGGCCTTATATAGTTGCCAACGACAACTATGCTCCGGTTGCTCAGGCCGCGTAAGCGGTTTGAAAGACCACACTTGAAGTCCTGACGGGTTAAGCTCCGTCAGGCGGGGTCCGGAGGCACCTGGCAACAGAAGCCTCCACTTCATTCCAAAGATGACCGGCAGACAGGGTGCGTTTCGGCGTTTGGCGCGTTAGCATCCAGCCGCGCGAATCTCTCCCTCGCCGGCATCCAAGGACGCTCATGGCCGACCACATTCGTTACGATCTTCTCACGCAGCAGGCCTTGCGCGCCGTCGTGCGCAACGTGCTGACGGACGTGGCCAAGAAGGGCCTGCCCGGCGAGCACCACTTCTACATCACCTTCGACACCAAGGCCGATGGCGTGAAGCTGTCACCGCGGTTGCGCGAGCAGTTTCCGGAAGAGATGACCGTCATTCTGCAGCACCAGTTCTGGGATCTGGCGGTCACCGAAGACGGCTTCGAGGTCGGCCTCTCTTTCGGCGGCGTGCCCGAGCGCGTCGGCGCGCCGTTCGAGGCGGTCAACGCGTTTTTCGATCCATCCGTACAATTCGGCCTGCAATTCGAGGAAATCACCGAGGGCCAGGACAATCGGAGCGTTCCGGCCAATACCGAAGTGAAACTGGACGA
Organism: Pseudolabrys sp.; assembly: GCA_049680165.1. Classification (GTDB taxonomy): domain Bacteria; phylum Pseudomonadota; class Alphaproteobacteria; order Rhizobiales; family Xanthobacteraceae; genus Pseudolabrys. Next base: position 4,699 of record JBAUHH010000196.1, on the reverse strand, counting down.
AAAGAAGCGCCGCACGCCGAAGACGCCGCGCGCATCGGCGACGCCCTTGCCGCCGGCCCAGCCGCCCGTCGCAATCGGCGCAGCGGAACCTGAGAAAGAAGAAAAAGACGTGCCAAAACCGATACGCGGCAGCGCCGAGGTGGTGCGGCTGGATCGATTTCGCAAGAAATAGCGCGTGCGGCTGTCATGGCCAGAAAACCGCGCAACCGGACAAACACCCGTACCGAAAGCGACGCCTTCGGGCCGATCGAGATCGGTGGCGAGCACCATTGGGGCGCGCAGACCGAACGCTCGCGGCAGAATTTTCGCATCGGCACCGAGCGCATGCCGATCGAAATCGTGCACGCGCTCGGAATCATCAAGCGCGCCGCTGCCGAGGTAAATCGCGGCCTCGGCTCGCTCGACCGCCGCCGCGCAGATGCGATCGCGCGCGTCGCGCAGGACATTGTCGACGGCAAGCTTGACGATCATTTCCCGCTGGTGGTCTGGCAAACCGGTTCCGGCACGCAGACCAACATGAACGTCAACGAGGTGATCGCGAACCGCGCCAACCTCGCGCTCGGCGGCAAGCTCGGCGGCAAAGCGCCGGTGCATCCGAACGATCACGTCAACATGAGCCAATCGTCGAACGACAGCTTCCCGACAGCGATGCACATCGCCGCGGCGCTTGGCATCGCGACATTGCTCAATCCGGCGCTCGCGCATTTGCAGGACGCACTCCAGAAAAAGAGCAAGGAATTCGCCAACATCGTGAAAATCGGCCGCACGCACACGATGGACGCGACGCCGCTCACGCTCGGGCAGGAATTTTCCGGCTACGCCGCGCAGGTGCAGTCGAGCATCCACCGCATCCGGCTCGGCCTGAAAGAGCTCTATCCGCTGGCGCAAGGCGGCACCGCGGTCGGCACCGGCCTCAACAGCAAGAAACAATTCGCCGCGCGCTTTGCGAAGCGTGTCGCCGCCCTCACGCGGCTTCCGTTCGTCAGCGCGCCGAACAAGTTCGAACACATGGCGGCGCACGACGCCTATGTGTTCGCGCATGGCGCGATCAACGCCGCCGCCACCGCGCTGTTCAAGATCGCCAACGATATCCGCTTCCTCGGCTCCGGCCCGCGCTCGGGCCTCGGCGAATTGATCCTGCCCGCGAACGAGCCCGGCTCATCGATCATGCCAGGCAAGACCAATCCGACCCAGTGCGAGGCGATGACCATGGTGTGCTGTCAGGTATTCGGCAATCACACCACCGTCACGGTCGCTGGCAGCCAGGGCCACTTCGAGCTCAACGTCTACAAGCCGGTGCTCGCGTACAACATGATGCAGTCGATCCGGCTCACGGCCGACGCCGCGCGCTCGTTCACCGACAATTGCGTCGTCGGCATCAAGGCCAACAAGCCGCGCATCCGCGAGTTGATGGAGCGTTCGCTGATGCTGGTGACGGCGCTTTCGCCGCACATCGGCTACGACAAGGCGGCGCAGGTCGCCAAAGCCGCCCATAAAAACGGCACGACACTGCGCGAAGAGGCTATCCGGCTCGGATTTGTGACAGGCACCGAATTCGATCGGCTGGTGCGGCCGGAAAAAATGACGCGGCCGGCGTGAACCGGCATGGGCGGTATTTCGCCCGTATTCTGCGCACGAAAGATAATGTTGCCGTGCAGCGAAACGTAGTTCGCTCCGCGATCTACTGCCGGGCGCGGTGATTTATTGCGGTTTTTGAAAATTGCGCCACCGTTACCGCGTCGATTGTGCCACGTTTATGAAAGTACAATCTTACGCATCTCGAAATATACCTTAAACACTCAGCCTAGAACTGCGAATAACCACGACATTTCGAAATGTAATTGACCATAATCACTTTCTTTCCAATTGCGTTCAACTAACCGTGTATTGAACCGGCGGCTGAATTGTCCGCAGTATTAGATCGCGCCATCTATCGGAATCACGCTGCCGCTTTGGCAAAGGCGGTCAGTTGCCACCACACCGGCGCGGGTGGCGCGGACGGGCTCGCTATCGAACGAGCCCGTTCCGAGCGGAGCCGCTACGGTCGAGTCAACACATGGCAGACGTCGTCAACCTTCGTACTGCCCGCAAGCGGGCTAACCGGCAGCAGGAAGACCTGCGCGCAAGCGCCAATCGACTTGCCCACGGCCGTCCCACGGTCGAACGCAAGCTCGATGCAGCCCGGTCCGAGAAAGTCAGCCGTGACCTCGATCGGCACCGGATCGACACAGGAGACGGCCGATGAAATCCCCGGTTGTCAAACGCTCGATCGTCATCGCCGGCCACAAGACCAGCGTCAGCCTCGAAGACGCGTTCTGGAAAGGGCTGAAAGAGATCGCCAGCGGCCGCGACGTGACGCTGTCGGATCTGGTGGCGTCAATCGATACCGGACGCCATCACGGCAATCTTTCGTCCGCCATCCGGCTTTATGTTCTCGATCACTATCGGGCGCAGAGCCGCGACGAGCGCATCGGGGCCCCGCCTGAAGTTGCGGCAGCAAGGCCGGCGGCGTCAGTTCTGCGGGCCGACTGAGGCCTCGGGCGAAACGGGCGGCATAGGCGAAATCACAACTGGCGGCGGCAACGGCGGCGCGACATGCCGCTTTGGCGCCGTGGGCACATGCACCGGCTTTTTCTCGGCAACGGCAGGCGGCGCATTGCTGAGCGTCGGCGGCTTCGGTTCGACGGCGGGCTGCCGCGCCTGCTCGATCGCTTCCCGACGCTTCGCTTGCTCGATCGCTTCCAGCTGCCGAGACTGACGTTCGACCGCCCGCAATGTCAGCCATCCGGTGAGCGCCGACACGTCGATCGTGCGTGACGGCGACAAGACCGGTCCCTTCAACGCCATGAAGATATCCGGCCGCGCATTGGCGACAGTTTCGGCCGTTCCCGACATCACCAGCCGCGCATCGATCGTTCCGTCGGTGAGATCCAGGCTGCCGGCCATCGACATGTCGGCTTTATCGCCGTGCGCGTCGACGTGGGTCAGCCGGATTTGTCCGGCGCTGACGATGAGATCGCCGCCGATCTTGGGCAACGACAGTTGCCCGGTCTTCAGCGCCTGATTGACCGTGTCGGCGATTTTGTCGTTGTTGATCGGCAGGCCCTTGTCCACGGCGCGTGCGACGATGTCGAAGGCGTGCGGATCGAGCCCGGCGATCTGCGCATCGTTCAGCGTCAGCGTGCCGGAGCCGCGCAGCGAGCCGATCACCGCAATCGGTGTCAGGCCCGCGCCGTCCACCTCAACCTCGACACCGAGCCGGCCGGTCAGCGGCGGGCGCGTCGCAAACGGCAGCAGCCCCGTCACGTCGGCATCCTTCAGCGCAAGCCGCACATGCGTGCTCAACCCGTCGCCCGCCTTCTGAAACGACACCTGACCGGTAAAATGACCGCCGGCGAGATCGCCGGACAAATCGTCGATCGCAATCTCATCGCCGCCAAAGCGCACCGCCGCCTTTATCTGCCGCGCCGTCATAGTCGGCCCGAGCGCGGCGCGGGCCGCTTTGAGCGTCACCTTGCCGGTTGCGCTGATGAAGCGGCCGAACGGCTTGGCCGGCCATAATGCGATCTCCGCGCCATCGGCCTTCGCCGCCGGCAGATCGAACGCGCAGGCGAGCAACGGCCCCGCGTCGAAACGATCGCCATCGATATCGCCATTGATCTGCAGGGTGGACGTTGCATCGACCTTCAGGCGGCCGCGCAATGTCGAGCCGCAAAGCGACGCGTCGAACTTGGTGAAATCGATGTTGCGGCCGGCGATGCGATATTGAGCTGACAGCATTAGCGGCGCCGCGCCGGCCGATTGCGCCGTCTGGCGCACCGGCGACACTTGCAGGCTGCCGGTACCGGTGGCCCCCTGCGCCATCGAGAAGTGGCCGTGATTCAGGGCCAGCGCGGAAAAGTCGCCGGTGCTGAGTTTCACGTCCAGCGTCAAATCGCGATTGGCCGGCCCGTCGATCAGCACTTTGATTTGTCCGGGGCCATTGTTCTCCACGGGAAGCCAGTCGAGGCCGGCGAGCTTGAGCAAGGGTTCGGATTGTGGCGCGTCGATCGTTGCATTGACGCGGACGCCGGCGGCCCAGGGGTCAGACCAGCGCCCACTCACGAGCGCTTTGGTGTCGACATGCATCGCGTTGAGATCGCCCATGACGTCGAGCTTTGCGGTCGTGACATCATTCGTGGTGCTGACGTCGAGCGAGCCGTGCAATTTCGTTTGCCCGACGCGGTCGAACACACGCGTGAGACCGGCCACTTCGGGCGCGACCTTCGTCGCCAAAGCGGCAAGCGCGGACGTCTGCCGCGCTTCCAGATCGAGCGTGAGCACGCCGCGCGGCGGTCCGGTGCCGGTGTCGATGCGTCCGCTGGCGGAAAAGGCCGCACCGCCGAGATCGGCGACCGACAATTTGTCGACCGCGAGGCCGTTGCCGTCGATGCGGAATTGGGCGCTCGCCTTGCTCGCCTCGATGCCGCCGAACGTGGCGTGGCCGATATCGAGCGCGATCGTCATGTCGTGCGGGCGCTCGATCGACGAACCGGCGAAGAGCGCCTTGGTAAAGCCGAGCGCGGCGTCGATGTCGAGCTCGGGCGCGGTCAACGCAGCGTCGAGCCGCGAGGGCTGCGTCCCTGCCGCGAAGGTGTAAGCGAGCCGCCCCGAAATCGCCTCGCGGTCGAAGCTCGCCTGTAGCCGCTCGACCGCGATC
>JBAUHH010000195.1:0-1665 GCA_049680165.1 Pseudolabrys sp. | reverse complement strand
ACCGCAGCCAGCCGAACGCCCGCGCCAGCCGGCCGTTGCGCGGCAGGCGCGCCGGCCCATCGGCGTGTTCGATTTCACTCATCGCAGCCATTCACGAGCCATCCGCCGCGACCTGCTCGCGGAAGCTCGCATTCCTTGCCAGCAGCTCCTCGAACGTTCCGCTCGCCACCATCCGCCCCTCGCTCAAAAACGCGACCAGGTCGCAGGAGCGCGCCAGGCTGAGCTGATGCGTGACCAGAATGACGGTGCGCTCGCCGCGCATGCGCTCGATCGCGTCGGCGATGTAGCGCTCGGTCACGTTGTCGATCGCCGACGTAGCTTCGTCGAACACGACGACCTTTGGATCGCCGTAAAGCGCGCGCGCGATGGCGACGCGCTGGCGCTCGCCGCCGGAGAGTCGCGCGCCGTGCTCGCCGAGCCGCGTCTGCAAGCCATCCGGCAGGTTGCGCAGCAAGTCGCCGAGCTGCGCCTGCTCGAGCACGTGCTGCACCCTCGCCTCGTCGATCTCCACATCCGGCACGCCGAACGCGACGTTGCGGCGCAGTGTGTCGTCGAGCATGAAGATCGTTTGCGGCACATAACCGATACGCGATTGCCAGCGCCGCAAATCGTCCTGGATGTTGGCGCCTTCAAAACGGATTTCGCCGGACTGCGGCGTCAGCAGCCCGAGCAGCACGTTCACCACGGTGCTCTTGCCCGCCCCGCTCGAGCCGACGAAAGCCGCCGCCTGCCCGTGCCCAAGCTTGAGCGTGATGTCCTCGATCGCCGGCCGTCCTGCGTCCTGATAGCGGAACGACACACGGTCGATCTCGATTTCCGCCTTCGACGCAACCGCCTGCGACGGTCGCGCGTTTTCCGCCCTCGCCTCGCTCAGTTGCGAATAGTCCTTGTACACGTCCGCGGTCGCGGCGCTGCCGGAGCGGATCAGTTGCAGCGCGATCAGGATGCGGCCCATCGACGGCAAAATGCGCAGGCCGCCATAGGCGAACAGCCCGAGCAGCGGCAGGATGTCGGTGCGATCCGAGCGGTAGTTGAACAGCACCACCGCGCCGAGCACCAGCCCGATGAAGAACGCCTCCAGCAAAATGCGCGGGACCTGCTGGAGCTGCGCCTGCCGCATCAGAATCTGTGTCAGCGCAGTGCGCTCGTTCATATAGCGTTGCCAGAACGTCTGCTCGCGGCCGAACACACGCACTTCCTTGATGCCGTCGAGGCTCTGACGCGCGTGCATCCAGCTGTCACGGCCTATTTCCTGGACACGCTGGCCCCAGAACAGCAGCCGCTTGTGGAAGAACGAATAGAAGCCGAACATCAATCCGCACGCGACCGCGCCGATGATGATGCTTTCGACCGGCGCCGTGACGATCAGCAGCGCCAGCATGGCGGCGACCGCAACCGATTCCGAAAAAATCGCCAGCGCCGACGGCGCCACCACGCGATAGAGCGCGTCGACCGAGGAGTTCAGGTTGCGGATCGTCTCGGCGGAATTGCGCCGCAAATGGAATTCATAGGGCGCCAGCAGATAAAGCCTGAACAGGCGGCCGGCGAGATCGTTGCCGGCGGTGAGCGGCAGGCGGATTTGCAACACGGCGATGAAGCACGCAACCGCATACTTGACCGCGAAGATCGCCGCCAGCGCCAGGCACAGCCGCAGCACGCCCGATT
>JBAUHH010000194.1:0-25115 GCA_049680165.1 Pseudolabrys sp. | reverse complement strand
TGCAGCGCCATGCCCTTGCAGCCTTTGGCGCGCTTGAAGATTGCGGTCGCCTGCTTCACGCCGGCCTCGAATTCATTCTCCATGCCGGGCTTAACGTCGATCTGCGCGATTTCCATGATCATGGCTTACCCCTCTTTATGCGATTGCGTATTTGCTGCGGCCGAAGAAACGGTCCTTGGCGTCGTCGGTGGCGGTGTCGCGCACCGATTTGATGGCGCCGATCTTGGCGAGTGCGCGCTTGACGCCGGCGCGCGCGGAAATCGTTTCCACCCATTTCTTGACGTGCGGGCGCGTCTCCAGGCTCATGGCCAGAAGCTCGATATTGCGCAGCCACGGAAACGCGGCGATGTCGGCGATGGTGTAGTCGCCGCCGGCCACATAAGCATGCGTGGAAAGCCGCTGCTCATAGAGATCAAAGAGCTTGTTCACGACCGTCCGGTAGCGCGGGCCGCCGTAGTCCTGTGGCTGCGGCGCGAACCGGCTGAAATGCACGTGCTGTCCGAACATCGGCCCGACATTGGCGACCTGCACCATCAGCCACTGGATGGTGTCGTAGCGTTTGAGCGGATCGTGCGGGATGAACTTGCCGGTTTTCTCGGCGAGATAGAGCAGGATCGCACCGGATTCGATCACGGTATAGGGCTTGCCGTCGGGCCCCTCGCTGTCGACGATCGCCGGTATCTTTTGCAGCGGGTTCACCTTGGTGAATTCCGGCGTGAACTGCTCGCCCTTCCACACATCGACGAGCTTGGTGTTATAGGGCAGCTCGCACTCCTCGAGCATGACGAAGATTTTTTGCACGTTCGGGCTGGTCAACGCGTACAGGTCGATCATGAAAGCTCTCTTGCAGGATCGCCGCAGAATGGCGGCCGCATTTTATAGACGCAGAGGCCGGGGCTTGTCCCGGCTGTCCGTGGCAGGGCTGCGATGTCAGGCGTGGGACGCGGCCCGCTTGCGCAGGCAATCCGGGCAAAGGCAATCGGCGGCTGTGTCGTCCGGCATCGGCAAGCGATAGGGTTCGGCCGCACACCAGCAGTCGCCGCTCAGGCCGCAGTCGAAAGCGGTCCCGCAGCGCGGGCAGGTTACGCGCCGCGGTGCGGATGGCGCGGCGCTGGCTTGCCCGGGCAATGTCACTGGTCACCGCCGCCAATGTAGCCGGCGATTTTCCAGGCGCCGCCTTCCTTGACGTAGCAGACCTGGTCGTTGCCGATTGGCGCGATCGCATCGCCCGCTATGTAGCCGGTTTTGCCCGAGGGCATGAGGATGTGCAGCATGGCCGCCACCGCCGCGGCCGGCGACGTGTCCGGCATCACGCGCACGAAATAAAGGCCGACCTTTTCGATCACCGGCGCGTTGGGCTGCGGCGTGGCGCGCACCTCTGTGTCCGGCGCGAGCAGATAGCCCCATTCGGACGCATCGGTCCTGGTGGACGCGAGCAAAGCATCCAGCTCCTTGGCTTTGAATTCGGGATCGGCCGGGGCGCATAGCGCGCCCTTGTGCTGCGGCGAGGCCGATGCGGTGGGGTCGTCGCTATAACCTGCGAGCATGTCCCAGCCGGCCGCTTCCGGGTTGGCAAGCCCGAGCGCCGCGGAGAGCGTGTCGATGCCCGCGCTCTTGCTGTCGGCTGCGCGCGGACGGCCGGGCCGGTCCCAGAAGAAACCGTGCGCGGCGACAAGCTTGGTCAGCGCTTTGCGATCACGTTTGCGCGCGACGTCGCCGACCTGCTTGCGGAAAGCCTCGAAAGCCGGATCGTTGAGCGGCTTTGGCGGCACGATCGCAACGGTCTTGTAGGGCGCCATTGGCGCGAGCTGCTTCTGTTGCGCCACCGCGAACGACGCCGTGCCGGCGAGCGACAGCGCGGCGATGACGCAAATGCAACGGATAGAACGCATCGGCAGTCCGTGTTGGCCGGGCTTCGAGCCTGCCGGGAAGCCTATCATAAATAGGCTTGGAGGAACCTTGTGCCGCCCGAAAGTCTTTGCAAGAAGCTGTCGTTCGCGCGTTGTGCCTCCCGTCTTGCCGGAGATTTTATGCCCGCTCTTTCGCCCTATCTGACGCCGGTTCTGATGCTGATCGGCTCCAACGTCTTCATGACCACCGCCTGGTACTGGCACCTGCGGTTCAAGGAAGTGCCGCTCTGGCAGGTGATCCTGTTCAGTTGGGGCCTGGCGTTCTTCGAATATTGCCTTGCTGTGCCCGCCAACCGTTACGGCAGCGCGGTCTATTCGCCCGCGCAACTGAAAACCATTCAGGAAGTCATCACGCTGCTGATCTTCGCGGGATTTTCCGTGGTCTATCTGCGCGAGCCGATGACGTGGAATTACGGCGTCGGCTTCGCGCTGATCGCGGCCGGCGCCTTCTTCGTTTTCCACAAATGGTAAGAGCTAACAGGACGCATGATCTCTTCCGAAAACCGGTTCCCATCCCCGCTCGGGGGTCGAGGACATGCTTTTCGGGATCATGCGCTATTTCGCCGGAACGAGGCGCAAAATGCGGCCGGCGCTGTTGTCGGTGAGGAGATAGAGCGCGCCGTCGGGCCCTTCGCGCACGTCGCGGATGCGCTCGCCCAGTTCGTGCAGCAGGCGCTCCTCCTTCACGACTTTGTCGCCGTCGAGCGTCAGCCGCGACAGTAGTTGGAATTTCAGCGCGCCGTTGAACAACGAGCCGCGCCAGGCCGGAAACAGCTTGCCGTCATAGAACGCCATGCCCGACGGCGCGATCGACGGCGTCCAGTGCCAGACCGGCTGCTCGGTGCCGGGTTCGTGCGTCTTTCCCTCGCCGACCGGGGTGCCGTCATAGTTCACCCCGTAACTCACGAGCGGCCAGCCGTAATTCTTGCCCTTCTCGACGATGTTGATTTCGTCGCCGCCCATCGGCCCGTGTTCCTGCTCCCACAATTTGCCGTCTGCCGGATTGAACGCGAGGCCTTCAGGATTGCGGTGGCCGTATGACCAGATTTCCGGTTTGGCGCCAGGCTTGTCCGCGAACGGATTGCCCGGCGGCACCGAACCGTCCGGGCGGATGCGCACGATCTTGCCGATGGTGTTGTCGAGCGTCTGCGCCTGATCGCGCGGGGAGAAATGATCGCCGAGAGCGACGAACAAGTTGCCGTCTGGCGCCTGCGCGATGCGGCAGGCTAGATTGTTGCCGCCGGACGGCTTGCCGGTTTGCCGGAAAATGATCTTTTGATCGTCGAGACGCGGCGTCTCGTCCACGATCAGCTTTGCGCGGGTCACCGCGACGTTGCCGGTGCTGTCAGCATTGTAGCAATAATAGATCGTCGAATTTTTCGCGTAGTCGCGGTCGAGCGCAACGTCGAGGAGGCCGGCCTGGCTGCGCACGAATACTTTCGGAACGCCACCAATCGGCGGCGAAAGCTTGCCGCCGGATGTGACGATGCGCATGCGGCCCGGCCGTTCGGTGACCAGCATGCGGCCGTCGGGAAGAAAGGCGAGCGCCCACGGATGCACCAATCCGCTGGCGACGGTTTCGACAGCGACGTCACCGGCGGATGATTTGACGACCTGCGGCGCCGCATTCGCCGCCTGGCTTGCGGCAACGATGGACGCCAGCGCGAAAAGCAAACGCATCCGTTTTCCCTCGATCCCGCACCAACTGTGCGGCATCCGGGGAAGTTCCGAAAGACACAAGCCGGTTATCTATCGTTTACGCTTGCGCGTTGGCGTGATGGCGGCGAAGCCACCCATGCCGATGAAAATCAGGCCGAGCAGCAGCGCGATCGCGAACAGATTGCCTTCGTTGTCGATGACGGCGCCGGCGGGGTTCGCCTCGGCGATGCCCATCGACACAACGATGGCGGCGAGCGCCGTGCAGAAGGCGAGGGCGGTGGTGGCGACAATTTCGGCGGTAACGGTGGTGTGCCGTTCATTGCCGAGCGGCCGGTCGGTCGGCGGTGTAAATCCGGCCTGATGAATCGTGTTCTTCATGGCGGACCTCGAGCGAATCTCGCTCTTTATGCCGCCATTATGGTGACCGAAACGGGCGCGGATTCGGTCGGATTTGGGCAAAGCCGGTGACGAACCGCGGCGAATTCGTGGCCGCGGTTAATAAGAAGTTATTTCGCGACTGCCAGCGTTTCCGGCTGCCAATCCATCGGCACATGGCCGGGTTCCGCCGCAACGCGATCGAGCCACGCGCGCACGGCCGGGAAGCGCGACAGGTCGAGATCGCATTCGTGCGCGACGTGGGTATAGGCGTACAGCGCGATGTCGGCGACGGTGTAGCGCTTGTCGACGAAGTAGTGATGCTTGGAGAGATGCATTTCCATCACGCCGAGCGCGCGATAGCCGTTCTCGGTCCAATCCTCGAGCGCGTGCTGCTGCAATTCGCGGCCGCCCTTGATCAGCGCCAGCCAGAAGAACGCCGCGCCGATATTCGGTTCGAGACTGTGCTGCTCGAAGAACATCCATTGCAGCGCTTCGGCGCGCTCGATGCGGTCTTCCGGCGCCAGCGTGGTGCCGCCGGCGACGTACCAGAGAATGGCATTCGACTCCGCGATGTAACGGCCGGGCGCTACTTCAAGCAGCGGGATCTGGCCGTTCGGATTCTTGGCAAGGAATTCCGGCGTCCGGCTCTCGCCCTGAAGGATGTCGACCTCGACCAGCCGATAGGGAATGCCCAGCCGCGCCAAGGCCAGGCGGACCTTGTAGCTGTTGCCCGATCGCCGCATCGAATAGAGCGTGTACATACGATCTCGCCGTCCGATTCACGCGCGCCATAAGCCGGTCAAACCCGGCAATAGCAAGGCCGCGCATATTAATCTTCTCACCGTTGCGTGAGTCGTCTCGCCGCAACGCACGCGGCGCGAATTTGTTTCTGCTGCGACGCGAAATTACAGAAATTCTATTCTGCGGCGACGCGGTGCGCCCGCGCATATTCCAGCAGCGCGTCGTCATCGGCCGGTACGATCGGCGTGAAATCGCGATGCGCGATCCATTCCTCGCGCGTAAATTTGGTGATGTGGTTGGAGACCGCGCACAGCGTCAGGTAGACGATCTTGCGCGGATAGGGCGTGATGTTCGGTGGCGAGGCGTGCACGAGGTTGCCGTGGAACATCAGCACGGAGCCGGCCTTGCCGGTCGGCGCCACGATGCCGACGCCGTCTTGGCCACCAGCTTCTTCGGCAAGCCGCGTTACGGTTTCCTTGTCCAGCGTCCACAGCGGATAGGAGGTCGTGGTCTTGTCGTGGCCCGCCGCGAGCACGCCCTGCTTGTGGCTCTTCGGGATGATCATCAGCGCGCCGTTGATCGGCAGCACGTCGTCAAGGAACACGGCGATGTTCATGGCGCGCGCTTCCGGCATGCCGTCGTCGCGCGCCCAGGTGCCGTAGTCCTGGTGCCATTGCCAGACGTCGCCTTCGAAGGCGGCCTTGGCGTTGAGCTTGAATTGATGAACGTAAACGCCCTCGCCGAACAACTGCATCAGCGGCTCGACCAGGCGCGGATGGCGCGCCAGCAGCTCGAACACCGGATTGAATTTGTGCGCGGCGAAAGCCGTGCGCGGCGCGCCCGACTTCTCACGCCAGACTTCCTTGCGGTCGAGCTTGAGGATATTGTCGGCTTCGATGCGCAGCAGCGCGATTTCTTCCTCCGAGAAACAGTTTGGGAAGAAGACATAGCCTTGCTCGTCGAAGGCTTTGATCTGCCCGGCGTTGAGCTTCATGACGCGCTCCCTTAGTCAGCGGCCGGTCGTGCCGGCTCTTTCGCGGCTATTTTAGGCTACGGGAGGCAAAAAGCCACGGGCGCGCCGCGCCGGTTTCGCGGGCCGTGCGGTGCAGCAACATCGCGAAAGCCGCCAGCATTGCCGGCACCGCCAGCGGAATAAGGGTTGTCTGTGCAGCCGAGCGGGCAACCAGCGGCACGATCCAGAGCGCCGCCAGCATCGTTTTCTCCCACGGCGTGAAGCCGCGCGCGAAACCGTCGGCTGCGAGGAAGGCGATGGCGGGCGCCAGCAGCATCAGGTCGTAGTCGAGGCTGTAGGGCGTCGCCAGGATGGTGCCGATCAGCAGCGCGGCAGCTTGCAACGCGAATGACGCGCGCGCGCGCCACAACAACGTCGTGGCGGCGAGGACGGCGACGGTGAGCGTGCCCTGCACGGCATAGGCCAGCGGCACGCTGCCGCCCCACATGCGCACGATCGAGAAGACGCTCTGGATCTTGTACCAGCCGGTATCGCCGTGCTCGAGCACGACGACGCGGGTGAATTTGGTGCCTGCGAAGAACGCGGTCCAAACCTCGGTGCCGAAGGCGAGCGTGACCGCGAGCACCAGCGCGGCGACAGTCGCCGCCGCTGCCATGAACACGCGCCAGCGGCCGCCCGCGATCAGCACGAATGGAATGAGCAATCCGAATTGCGGCTTGTAGGCGAGCAATCCAAACAGCACGCCGGCGAGGATCGGGCGGCGGTCGAGCTGCACGAGCGCGCCCGCCATCAGCGCGGCGGTGAGGAAGCCGTTATGGCCATGGCCAAGATTGATGAGCACGGCCGGAAAGGCGAGGGCAAGGAGAAGCCAAAGCCGATCGTTCGCAAGCCCGGCGGCGGATGGCTGCGCGTTCAACAGAACGGCCCGTATCGCCCAGAGATAGAGAATGAGCGTCACGCCCTGCCACAACGCCAGCGCGGGGAGGTACGGCAGCAGCGCCAATAACGCCGCGAGCCCGAGGAACGGCGGCGGATAGTGCCAGCCGTAAAGCGGCGTGGCCGGCCCGAAGATCAGGCGCTCGCGCGCAAGCTGCTTGACCGGATCGAACGGCGCGGCCGGATCGCCGTCGAGCACATAGGTGCCGGCGGCATAGACGTTGGAGAAATCGGTTCCGAGCGGCTTGCCGAGATGGTCGTTGAGTCCGGTTGCGGTGGCGAGCAGGTAGCCGATGCCGATAATGGAGGCAACCAGAACGCCAAATCCGACCAGCCGCATCCGCTCGCGGGTAAGCCAGGCGCCGGTGCGCAGGGTGTCGGTCCATGCGGCCATGGGCCGGGGTCTAACAGCGCCCGATTAAAGGATGGTTAGGTCATCAACAGCCTTGATGGATGCATCATTCTTTGCGTCTTGCTGTTGCCGTTTTGGCCCATTACGACATTCAAATTCCCGGTGCGGAGCCAGATTCGGAGCTTTCCATGGCGTTTCTTGCTGACCAGCTCAAGCGCGTGAAGCCGTCTGCGACCATCGCCGTCACGGACAAGGCGCGCGCGCTCAAAGCGGCGGGGCGCAACGTCATCGGGCTCGGCGCCGGCGAGCCGGACTTCGACACGCCCGACAACATCAAGCAGGCGGCGATCAAGGCGATCGAGAGCGGAAGAGCGTCGAAATACACCAACGTCGACGGATTGGCCGAGCTCAAGGACGCCATCGTCAAGAAGTTCAAGCGCGAAAACGGGCTCGAGTACAAGCCGTCACAGGTCACGGTCGGCACCGGCGGCAAGCAGGTGCTCTACAATGCGTTCGTTGCCACGCTGAATCCCGGCGACGAGGTCATCATCCCGGCGCCGTATTGGGTGAGCTATCCCGACATGGTGCTGCTCGCGGGCGGAACGCCGGTCGCGGTTGAAACCTCGATGGCGACCGGATTCAAGATGAGCGCGGCGCAGCTCGAGCGCGCGATCACGCCGAAGACGAAATGGGTGCTGCTCAACTCGCCGTCGAACCCCTCCGGCGCCGCCTACACGCGCGCGCAATTGAAGGCGCTCACCGACGTGCTGGTGAAGCATCCGCACGTGCACGTGATGACCGACGACATGTATGAGCACCTCGTCTACGACGACTTCGTGTTCACCACGCCGGCGCAGGTCGAGCCCAGGCTCTATGAGCGCACGCTGACCATCAACGGCTGCTCGAAGGCCTATTGCATGACCGGCTGGCGTATCGGCTATGCCGGCGGCCCGGAGCCGTTGATCAAGGCAATGGCGATGATCCAGTCGCAGTCGACATCGAATCCGGCGGCGGTGTCGCAGTGGGCGGCGGTGGAAGCACTCAACGGCCCGCAGGACTTCATCGCGAAGCACAACAAGATCTTCAAGGAACGCCGCGACCTGGTGGTGTCGATGCTCAACCAGGCGAACGGCATCAAGTGCCCGATGCCGGAAGGGGCGTTCTACGTCTATCCGTCCTGCGCCGGCACCATCGGCCGCAAGGCTTCGACCGGCAAGACGCTCAAGACCGACGAGGACTTCGTCACCGAGTTGCTGGAAGCCGAAGGTGTGGCCGTCGTGCAGGGCACCGCATTTGGGCTCGGTCCTGCGTTCCGTATTTCCTACGCGACCAGGACCGAAGACCTGGAAGAAGCTTGCCGGCGCATCCAGCGCTTCTGCGGGAATTTGCAATAACCACGGGTGAAAATTTGAAATGAAAACGGCCGCCCGATGGCGGCCGTTTTTTAAGCAACGGAAGTTGTCAGTCGATCCGCTTTACATACACCGCCTTGAACGTGACCGTGCAGCCGGCGGTGTTGAAATAATTGGTGAGCGAGCCGGTGACATTGATCACCTGCGTCGTCGACATCACCGGATTCGGCGAAACCGACAAACTGTATGTGCCGGTATAGGTGAAGCCCTTGCCGCGTGAGTTGACGCCGAAGGCGCTGTAATTGCCGGCGCCATTCATCTGATGAATTGTCGCTTCGTTGCTGTTCTGGAAAGTGATCGCCGCGCGCAAATGCATCATGCTCAGGAATGTCGGCGTGTCCGCCACATTGATGTGCGGCCGGAAGATCGAAACATGCGTGTCGGCCTTGCCAGTGCCGCCGACGGTGGCGCATGCCGCCGTCGAAGCCGTGTTGGTCGCGTAACCTTCCCACGCGGCTTGCGTATCGCCCGCGGCGAAGGCCGGGCCGCCTGAAATTGCGATGGCTGCCATCAAGCCGGCAGCCAAGCTTGTGATACGTCGCACCGATGTCATTGTTTTCCCCCTCAGGATTGAAGCTCGCCCCGCCGGATGGGCACGCGTCCCAACCCGACCTGGTTTTTAATTACCATTGGGCACGCCCGCCGAAGCTAAATTTCCCATAAATTTGGCCGCTGGAATGGCCGGTAAAATGTCCTAACGCGGTGTGGAACTTGGAACCGCGCTCCCCCGTTGCGCCGCCGCCGGCCGATATTGTTTCGCGGCTTTTTCAGCAGCTTTTTGGCGGAAGCGACAAAGCGAATCAGCCGCTCCTTCGCTAGGCTGCGGCCATGATTCAACGTGGCCTCGCGGTCTGCGCTCTAATCCTCGGCCTGACCATCTCCGTCTCCGCGCAGGAGCGCGTCGTTGTTGGCACGATGCAAACGGTGAATAACGGCGCGCTGTTCATGGCGGACGCCGCGGGTTACTTCAAAGCCGAGGGCCTCGACGTCGAGATGAAGGCCTACACCACCCCCCAGGCGGTGGCTGAGGCGCTGGCGGCTGGCGCGCTCGACTTCGGCCTGGCCGAATTCAGCGCCGAAGCCTTCAATCACGCCGGCAAGGGCGAGATCAAGGCGATCGCCGCGCAGGCGCGCGAAAAAAAGCAAACCGAAGGCAACGAAGTGCTCGCCGCCAATGCCGCCTACGCGGCGGGCATGCACAAAATCGAGGATCTGCGCAACCATTCAATCGGTGTTACGTTTCTCGGGTCGCCGTACCACTATCAAGTCGGCGAGATCGCGCGGCAGAAGAACTTCGACGTCAAAAGCATCAACGTGAAGGCGTTTCAAACGCTCGACGGCGTCGCCACCGCGCTGGTCGAAGGCCAGATCGACGCGGTGATCGTTCCGGTGCTCTACGCGCGCGCGCTGCTTGTTGCGGGGCAAGGGCGCCTGGTCGCGTGGTGCTCGGAATTCGACGAATCGCAACTGGGCGCGCTGTTTGCGTCGAGCAAGATGATTTCGACCCGGCGCGAGGTGGTCGAAAAATTCGTGCACGCCTATCAGCGCGGCGCCGGCGATTATTCCACGGCGCTGACGCGGCACGACCGTTACGGCAAGCGCGTCTCCGACGAAAAATCGCGCACCGCGGGGACGACGATCGCGCGCTACATTTATCAGGGCCACCCTTTGGGCAGCGCGGCAACAACCGTCGAAACGGGCGCCTATTTCATCGATCCGCAGGCGCGGCTCGATGAAGCCGACATCGAGCGCCAGATTGCCTGGTTCAAGGCGCAAGGGCTGGTCGAGCAAAGTGTCGATCCGCACCAGGTTGTCGACTTAAGCTTTCTCGCCGCCCACTGAGGTTCCTGAATCTATTCAAGCGCCCGCGGGCGCCGGGAATCCGCACTTGCCAGCCCCGGCCTGGCCTGAGACGATACCTCGAAGGGCCGGGGTCAGGTCCAGCTCCCGGGCCAGCAAGGGAGGCAAGATATGGGACAGAACGGCACAGGTCCCAATGCTGCCAGTACAAAGGGTCCACGGTGCATAGCGCTGGTGGGCCCATTCCAGAGCGGCAAGACGACGCTGCTTGAAGCGATACTAGCCCGCACCGGCGCGATCCAGCGCCAAGGCACGGTTGAGGCGGGCAGTACGGTCGGCGACGCCAGCAAAGAAGCTCGCCATCATAAAATGAGCGTCGAGGTGTCGGTCGCCACCACCAATTTCATGGGCGACAACTATACATTCATCGACTGCCCGGGCTCGATCGAGTTCATCCATGACATGCGCGCCGTGCTGCCCGCGATCGACGCGGCGGTTGTTGTTTGCGAGGCGGACGAGAAGAAAGTCCCGCAGCTGCAACTCATCATGCGCGAGCTGGAAGATCTCAACATCCCGCGCTTCCTGTTCCTCAACAAGATCGACAAGGCCGACCAGCGCTTGAGCGACGCGCTCGCGCTGTTGCAGCCGGCCTCGCGCGTGCCCCTGGTGCTGCGGCAGATTCCGATCTGGAACGGCGACATCATCTCCGGCTTTGTCGATCTCGCGCTCGATCGCGCCTACGTCTACAAGGAAGCCGCGCCCTCCGAGATCATCGAGCTTAAGGGCGACGACCTTGGCCGCAAGAAAGAAGCGCGCTTCACCATGCTGGAGAAGCTCGCCGATCACGACGACAAGCTGATGGAGCAACTGCTCGAGGACATCGAGCCGCCGCGCGACAAGGTGTTCGACGATCTCGCCAAGGATCTGCGCGAACGCACCATCTGCCCGGTGCTCATGGGCGTCGCCAACCGCACCAACGGCGTGCTGCGGCTGTTGAAGGCGCTGCGGCATGAATCGGCCGGCGTCGCGGAAACCGCCGCGCGCATGGGCGTCAAGGGCAGCAATGATGCGGTCGCGGTCGTGCTCAAGACTTTCCACACCACGCACGGCGGCAAGATGTCGGTGTCGCGCATTCTCACCGGCCAGGCGGCCGATGGCACGACCTTCAATACGCCGGAGCGCGAGGCCGGCCGCGTCGCCGGCGTGTTCAAGATGATGGGCCAGCATACCGACAAGCGCGGTCCGGCCACGGCCGGCGAAACCGTCGCGCTCGGCAAGCTCGACCACGCCAGGACCGGCGATACTTTATCGACCGGCAAGCAGGCGCACCCCGCACTGATCGACGTAAAGCCCTATCCGCCGGTGCTCGCGGTTGCGGTGCAGGCCAAGGAGCGCAAGGACGACGTCAAGCTCGGCCAGGCGTTCAGCAAGCTGACCGAGGAAGATCCCTCGCTCACCATCGTGCACAACGCGGAGAGCCACGAGGTGGTGATCTGGGGCCAGGGCGAGATGCATCTGCGTGTCGCCGGCGAACGCCTCGGCGACCGCTACGGCGTTCCGGTTTCGACGCGGCCGCCGACGGTCGGCTACCGCGAAACCATCCGCAAGCCGGTCCAGATTCGCGGCCGGCACAAGAAGCAATCCGGCGGCCACGGCCAGTTCGGCGACGTGGTGCTGGACATCAAGCCGATGCCGCGCGGCACCGGCTTCAAGTTCGAGGAGAAGATCACCGGCGGCGTGGTGCCGCGCAATTACATTCCGTCGGTGGAAGAGGGCGTCATCAACGCGCTCAGGCACGGGCCGCTCGGCTTCCCCGTCGTCGACGTCGCGGTTGCGCTCGTGGATGGCTCGTATCACACGGTCGACTCCTCCGACATGGCGTTCCAGACCGCCGGCCGCATCGCAATCGTCGAGGGATTGCCGCAGTGCAATCCGGTGCTGCTCGAACCGATCCACATGGTCGAGATCGTTTGCCCGAGCGAGGCGACGGCGAAGATGAACGCCATCCTGTCCGGCCGGCGCGGGCATATTCTCGGCTTCGACACCCGCGACGGCTGGAGCGGCTGGGACGTGGTGCGCGCGCAGATGGCGGAGGCGGAGATCGGCGACCTCATCATCGAGGTGCGCTCGGCCACCGCCGGTGTCGGCAGCTTCACCTTCAAATTCGACCATATGGCCGAACTCACCGGCCGCGCCGCCGATCAGATCATCGCGGCGCGGCGCGCGGCGGAGTAAGTCCGCGGCTGCCGTTTCGGGGTCGCGGGTGCTTGCCGCGGTCCGGACCGACAACTCGATTTTCATTTTCCGGTCCACCGTAACCTTTCGCGAAGCATGTGCGCGCGCGAACCAATTTCGTTAACCGAGCGCGGCCGGCGTTCCGGTAGGATTCAGTTCGGTGCGGCGGGAACGGTGAGCACGGCGAGTTCGTCGATGTTCGACAGGCTGCGGCAATTGTTTTCGGCGAAGCCCGCCGAAGTCATCGACCCGAACGCGCCGGTATCGCTCGCCGAAGTGCTCAAGCGCGGCTGGCTCGAGCTCTGGTATCAGCCCAAGATCGAACTGCGCACCATGCGGCTGGTCGGTGCCGAAGGGCTGGTGCGCGCGCGCCATCCCGTGCGCGGCGTGCTGCCGCCGGCGGCCTTTCTTCCCGATGCGTCGGAAGACGATATGCATGCGCTGACCGAGCGCGTGCTCGTGACCGCGCTCAAGGATTGGGCCATCGTCGCCGAGCACGGCGTGTCGATGAAGTTCGCGGTCAACGTGCCGGTGTCGGCTTTCGTCAAATTGCCGATCGCGCAAATCCTTCGCGAGGAACGGCCGCGCGCCGCCAACTGGCCTGGCCTGATCCTGGAAGTGACCGAGGACCAGATCATCCACGATCTCGATCTCGCCAACGACGTCGCCAGGACGTTGCGCGAGCTCAATTGCGAGTTGGCGATCGACGATTTCGGCGCCGGCTATTCCTCGCTCGCGCGCTTGCGCCAGCTTCCGTTCAGCGAGCTCAAGATCGACCGCAGCTATGTGATCAATTGCCATATCGACCACGTCAACGGCGTGCTGTGCGAGACCATCGTCGAACTCGGCAAGAGGTTCGGGCTCAAGACGGTGGCCGAGGGCGTGGAAACCACCCACGAGTTTCACAAGCTGCAGGCGGTCGGGTGCCAGATCGGGCAGGGCTATCTGTTCGCCAAGCCGATGCCGAAGGCCGAGCTGATCGGCCTGATGTGCCGGCGGCTGGTCGCGCCGCCGGCGCCGGATCCTTTCACAACCGGGCTGCGGACCGCTACGGCCAAGAGTTGACGCCCGGCTCTCGGCCACCCCTCCCGCATCCGTGACTTGCCTGTGAGCCGGCGGGACCGTACCTCTTTCGTTGCCGAATCCGAGAGGGCCCGTTCATGCACGTCATCCGCCGCCGCGGCTGGGAAATCCCCGAGCGTCTCGCCACGCCCGAGCATCTCTTCTTCAACCGCCGCAGCTTTCTGGCAGGCGGCGCCAGCGCGCTGGCTTTGATGCCTCATGCCGCCGGTGCGCAGCGCGTGTCCGATCTTGCCAAAATCCCGGACCCGACCGCCGATCTCTATCCCGCCAAGCGCAACGCGAAATACACGCTCGACCGCCCGATCACCGACGAAAAGATCAACACGCACTACAATAATTTCTACGAGTTCAACTCGTCGAAGGAAGTGTCCGAACAGGCGCAGGCGCTTCCGCTGCGGCCGTGGACGGTGACGTTCGACGGTATGGTGCAGAAAGCCCAGACCGTCGGCATCGACGGCCTGATCCGGAAAATGACGCTGGAAGAACGGACCTACCGGCACCGTTGCGTCGAAGCCTGGAGCATGGCGATTGCCTGGTCCGGCTTCCCCTTCGCCAAGCTCATCGAATTCGCGCAGCCGCTCGCGTCCGCCAAATACGTTCGGATGGAAACCTTCCTCAATCCCAAGGTCGCGCCCGGCCAATCGCAGCCGTGGTATCCGTGGCCCTACGTCGAAGGCCTCACCATGGCGGAAGCGAAGAATGAGCTCGCCTTCCTCGCCACCGGCGCCTACGGCAAGCCGATCTCCCGGCAGCAAGGTGCGCCGCTGCGGTTGGTGGTGCCGTGGAAGTACGGCTTCAAGTCGATCAAATCGATCGTGCGCTTCAGCTTTACCGACAAGCGGCCGAAAGGATTATGGGAGGCGCTGCAATCGAGCGAGTACGGGTTCTGGGCCAACGTCAATCCGGAGGTGCCGCACCCGCGCTGGAGCCAAGCGAACGAAGAGGTCATCGGCACCGGTGAGCGGCGGCCGACTTTGCTCTTCAACGGCTACGGCGAATTTGTCGCGGACCTCTACAAGAACCTGCAAAAAGAGCGGCTGTGGGCCTGATCATAAGGCATTGATAAATAAAGATAAAATAATCCGTCTCTAGGCCGGTTTACGTAGCCTTTATTCCAACTGGCCCGCCGCGGGCCGATCGAATAGGCTTGCCCAAGGGGCTACCGCCCCACACAAAAACAAATAGTGCAGCTGGCCGGCGCCTGCCGGCCCCAGTTCAGGAAACGTCAGGGGTTACAACTATGAAGAAAGTTTTCGTGCTGCTCGGCGCGGCCGCGTTCGTTTTGGCATCGTTCGCGGTGCCGGCCGGCGCTCAACAGCCGATCGTCATCAAGTTCAGCCACGTCGTGGCGAACGACACGCCGAAAGGCAAGGGCGCGCTGAAGTTCAAGGAACTCGCGGAGAAATACACCAACGGCAAAGTAAAGGTCGAAGTCTATCCGAACTCGTCCTTGTACAAGGACAAAGAAGAGATCGAAGCCTTGCAGCTCGGGTCGGTGCAGATGCTGGCGCCCTCGACCGCCAAGTTCGCGCCGCTCGGCGCCAAGGAATTCGAGGCGCTCGATTTGCCGTGGCTCTTCAAGGATGAGGCGACCTACTCGCGCGCCATGAAGGGCGAAGTCGGCAAATGGCTGTTCAAGAAGCTCGAGCCGAAAGGCATCATCGGCCTGGCTTACTGGGACAACGGGTTTCACATGGTTTCGGCAAACCGTCCCTTGCTCAACCCGGCTGACTTCCAGGGCCTCAAGTTCCGCATCTCCGGCTCGAAGATCGCCGACCGCTATTTCCGCGAGGTCGGCGCGATCCCGCAGATCATGGCGTTCTCGGAAGTCTACCAGGCGCTGCAAACCGGCGTCGTGGACGGCTGCGAAAACACCCCGTCGAATTATCTGACGCAGAAATTCCACGAGGTGCAGAAAGACATCACCGTGTCTTATCACGCGCACCTGCAATACGCGGTGATCGTGAACGCGAAGTTCTGGAATGGTCTCCCCGCCGATATCCGCAAACAACTCGACAAGGCAATGGACGAGGCGACCGATTACACGAACTCGATCGCGGTCAAGGAGAATGAAGACGCGCTCGCCACGATCAAGGCGTCCGGCAAGACCACGCTGCATTATCTGACCGACGACCAGAAGAAAGCCTGGCAGAAGGCGATGGCCCCGACGTACAAGTGGGCAAAAGGCCGCGTCGGCCAGGAAGTGCTCGACCTCCTCGCCAAAGAACTCGACATAAAAATGAACTGAGTGGCGGCTCGCAAATAATAAAAAACGGCCGGGAGCACCAGACTCCCGGCCGATTTCGTGGGGCAGTGGGGAGCTGGCGTGCTCAACCGAGTCAGTCGCGCGCTCGATCATCTTGAAGAATGGCTGATCGCAACGCTGATCGCGGCTGCGACCTTGCTGATTTTTGTCGCCGTGCTGCATCGTTACGGCACCGGCGCGTCCATCAACGTCGCCAAGTGGGCGACCGCGCACGGGGTGCCCGTGGTGCCGGGCATTCTCTCGGCAATTTACGATTGGGGCGTGTCCCTGGACCTGTCCTGGGCGCAGGAACTTTGCATCTTCATGTTCATCTGGATGGCCAAGTTCGGCGCCGCCTATGGCGTGCGCACCGGCATCCATGTCGGCGTGGACGTGCTGGTGAACATGCTGCCGCCGAAGTCGCGCAAGCGGGTAATCCTGTTCGCCATCGGGTGCGGGGCGTTCTTCACCGCGGCGATCGCGACCTTCGGCGTCACGTTCGTCGGCGCGATGTTCAAGACCGGCCAGCAGTCGTACGACCTTGAATGGCCGATGTGGGCCATCTATTCCGCGATTCCCCTTGGCTCCGGGCTGATGTGCTTTCGCTTTCTGCAAGTGGCGTGGTGGTATTACTGGACCGGCGAGCTGCCGCATCACAGCGAAGCGCGCGTCGAAGGCATCGCGGCAACCGAGGCGCTGCATCCATCGACCGCCGGGCATGGGGAAGTCCCCAGCCGATGGTCGAACCCGCTCGCGCTGATCCTGATATTGGCGCCGATTTTCATCCTGGCGATTTGCACCGCGCACGCGACCGGCGTGATCGTGCTGCCGCAGTGGCTGCGCGCGCTCACGATCTTCATCTTGCTGATCGCGTTCATGCTCACGGGCATGCCGGTCTCGATCGCGCTCGGCCTGACCGTGCTGACCTTCATGTTCATCCTCACCGACGTGCCGATCGAGTCGGTGTCGATGAAACTGTTCACCGGCCTGGAAAGCTTCGAGATCATGGCGATCCCGTTCTTCATCCTGGCTGGCAATTTTCTGTCCCACGGCGGCGTCGCGCGCAGAATGATCGATTTCGCGGTGTCCCTCGTCGGACACTGGCATGGCGGGCTCGGGCTCGCCGGCATCGTGTCCTGCGCCATGTTCGCGCTGGTATGCGGCTCGAGTGTCGCCACCGTTGCGGCCATCGGCGCCATCGTGCTGCCCGAGATGGTGAGGCACGGCTATCCGATGCGGTTCGGCGCCGGCATCATCACGGTCGCCGGCTCGCTTGGCATTCTGATGCTGCCGTCGATTCCGAAGATCGTCTACGCGGTGTCCACGAACACCTCGATCGGCGCGCTGTTCGTCGCCGGTTTGCTGCCCGGCTCGCTGCTGACGGTCATGTTGTGCACGGTGACGTGGTATCTCGCCAGGCGGCGAAACTATCCGCGCATGGCGAGAGCGAGCTGGTTCGAAACCTGGCGCGCCTTTCGAGAAAGTCTCTGGGGCTTGATGCTGGTCGTCATCATTATCGGCGGCATCTACAGCGGCCTGTTCACCGCTACGGAGGCGGCCGCGATGGCTGCCGTCTATTCGTTTTTTATCTCGGTTTTCGTGTACAAGGCGATCAAGATCAAAGACGTGCCGAAGGTGCTGCTGCGCGCCGCGAACACGAGCGCGATGCTGCTCTACATCATCACCAACGCCGTTTTGTTCTCATTCGTCCTTTCGAACGAAAACATTCCTTCCGCGCTCGCCGACTGGATCACGGCCCAGAATCTTGGTTGGTTCGGCTTCCTGCTGCTGGTCAACGTGCTGCTGCTGGTGGCCGGCAACTTCATGGAGCCGAACTCGATCATCCTGATCATGGCGCCCATCCTCGCCCCGGCCGCAAAAAAGCTGGGCATCGACCTGGTCCATTTCGGCATCGTCATCGACGTCAATATGGAGGTCGGCCTGTGCCACCCGCCGGTCGGCCTGAATTTGTACGTCGCTTCGATGATAGCGGGCATGCGCATCACCGATCTTGCGGTGGCGGTGTGGCCGTGGCTGGTTACGATGCTGATATTCCTCGGCATCGTCACCTATTGGCCGGAGCTCACGCTGTTCCTGCCGCACCTGCTCAACATGCATTGAGCGCGTTCGTGCGCTCAAGTCCTTGTTTCGCCCGCCCAGCGTGGCCGCCAGTGCAATATCCGTGCCCGCGCCAATATCGTATGATCATCGGATGAACAATGGAGGTCGTCATGCCTGCCAACCAAACCGACATTGCACGCGTCCAACGCGCAGTTGCCGGCGCGCTGCATGAACATTGGGTTTTGTTTCTGATCGAGGGTGTCGTTCTCGTTGTTCTGGGAGCGACCGCAATCGCCTTGCCTCCGCTCGCCACGCTGGCGGCGACGATTGTTATCGGCTGGCTGCTTTTGGTTAGCGGCGTCATGGGTCTGTTCACAACCTATTGGCTGCGCCGCGCACCGGGCTTCTGGTGGTCGTCGATCTCCGCGGTGCTCGGAATAGTGGTCGGTGTCCTGCTGCTGGCGTCGCCGCTGCGTGCCACGGTTTCGCTTACGATTGTCCTGGTTGCTTTCTTTATCATCGAGGGCGTCGCCTCGATCATGTTTGCGTTCGACCACAGGCGCGAATTGTCCGGCCGCTGGGGCTGGATGCTGGCGAGCGGCATTGTCGATCTTGTTCTCGGCGCGATGATATTCGCCGGTCTGCCCAGCACGGCAGCCTGGGCGATCGGGTTGCTCGTCGGCATCAATATGTTGTTTGGCGGCTCTGCGCTGATCGCGATGGCTCTGCACGCGCGCCGCGCGGCGGCGTGAGTGGCGCAACGTTGTGCTATTCCGCTTCGCCGGCTTCCGCTTCGGCGAGCTTGGTGCGCCAGTCCGCTTGCTTGCGCATGAACGTGTAGGCGGAAAGCGCCAGCAGGCACGCGCTGACCACGAGCAGTGACAGCGAAATCGGCCGGTTGAAGAAGATCAGGTAATTGCCGTTCGACATGATGAGCGACTGTCGCAGGCTCTGCTCCAGGATCGGCGAGATCACCAGCCCCAGCACCAGCGGCGCCGGATCGAAATTGAACTTGCGCAGCGCGTAGCCGATCAGTCCCATGATCAGCATGATCCACACATCCACGATCGAATGGCTCACTTCGTAGACGCCGACGATGCAGAACATGATGATGAGCGGATAAAGATACGCGTAGGGGATGCGCAGCACGGTCACGAACAGGCTGACCAGCGGCAAATTGAGCGCCAGCAGCATCAGGTTGCCGACATACATCGAGGCTACGAAGCCCCAGAACACGTCCGGGTGCTCGGTGACGAGCTGGGGCCCCGGCGATACGCCGTGCACCATCAGCGCGCCCATCAGCACCGCAGGCACCGGCCCGGTCGGAATGCCGAGCGCCAGCATCGGCACGAAAGCACCGGTTGAGGCGGCATTGTTCGCCGACTCCGGCCCCGCCACGCCGGCCACCGCGCCCTTGCCGAATTCTTCCGGGTGCTTCGAGACGCGGCGTTCCAGCGCGTAGGACAAAAAGCTCGAGATGATGTGCGCCGAGCCCGGAATGATGCCGATGATGAAGCCGAGGATCGAGCCGCGCCAGATCGGCAGATGCGCTTCTTTCCATTCCTGCCGGCTCGGCAGCAGCTCGCGCAACTTGGGTGCGATCACTTCACCGACAATGTTGCTGCTCGGCGTCGACAGGATCTCTCCCAGGCCGAACAGGCCGACGGCGACCGGCACGATGCCGATGCCGTCGCCGAGCTCGGCGAGATCGAAGCTGTAGCGGAAATGGCCGGTCATGTTGTCGATGCCGATCATCCCGAACATCAAGCCGAGACAGGCCATCAGCAGCGTACGCACCAGCGAGGACGACGACATATAGGCGAGGAAGATCAGTCCGAGCACGAGCAGCGCGGTGTATTCCGGCGGGCCAAACCTCAGCGCGATGGTGGCAAGCGGCGGCGCCACGATGGTGAGCATGATCACGCCGAAAGTGCCGGCAACCCAAGAGCCGACCGCGGCGATGCAGAGCGCGGCGCCGGCGCGGCCTTTCTTCGCCATGGCATTGCCGTCGATGCAAGTCATCACCGAGGAGGCCTCGCCCGGAATGCGCATCAGGATCGAGGTGGTGGAGCCACCATATTGCGAGCCGTAATAGATGCCGGCGAGCATGATGACGGCTTCTGTGGCGTTGAGGCCGAAGGTGACCGGCAGCAGGATCGAGATGCCCGACAAAGGACCGATGCCCGGCAGCACGCCGACCAGCGTGCCGACCAGGCAGCCGAGAAACGCGTACCAGAGGTTGTCGAACTGCAGCGCGACCGAAAACCCGTGCGCCAAGCTTAGAAGAGTGGATTCCATGGGGGCCTAGTAACTGAAAGGGCTTTCCGGCATCGGCGTCTTGAGTAGATATTCGAACGCGGCGTAGGTCATCAGGACGATGGCGATGGCGTAGCCGCCGGCATAAAGCGGATTGCGCCGCTCGATGATCACCAGCAGCGCGACCATCGTCAGCACCATCGTGATGATGAATCCGAGCACGGTGTAGAACCCGATCGCAAGCGAGGTTATTACGGTCACCATCGCCGCATGCTTGCCGTCGGCCCAGGATATGGTCGAATAAGGCTCGCTTTCGCGCGCGCGCACGATCAGCGCCAGCCCAAACAGAACCATCAGCACGGCGACGATCTTGGGCAGGAAGCCGGAGCCCGGCATCGAGAGCTGCCCGAACGGCAGGTCGCCGCTCAGCGCAATGATCAGCGCGCCAAAAGCGGCGAACGCGGCGCCCGCGACGTGATCCGCGCGAAGTGTCATCCTTGCACGCGGCCGATCGATTTCACCGCTTCCTCGACCTGTTTGGCGTCGTTGGCCCAGAAAGCGGCGAATTCCTTGGCGTTGAGATAATTATAGTCCTGCCCGAGATTGGTGATCGTGCTCTTGAACTGGTCGGTGTGCGCGGCCTTGTCGATCGCCGTGCTGAGGGTAGCGACGATCTTGTCCGGTGTGCCTTTGATCCCGAACAATCCGACCCAGAGATAATATTCGACGTTGTAGCCGAGCTCCTTCAGCGTCGGCACGTCGGGCAGCACGCTGGATCGTTTTGAGCCGAAGGAAGCCAGCGCACGCAGCTTGCCGGCCTTGATGTGTTGCAGCGAGGCCGAGATCGACTGCGCGCTCGCCTGCACGTTGTTGCCGAGCAAGGCGGTGATCGCCGGGCCGCCGCCGTTGGTCGGCAGGTGGCGAAGTTTCAAGCCGCCGGCCGCCTGTTGCAGCATCGCCATCGGCAGATGCGTGGCGCCGTAGAGTCCGCCGGAACTGAAGATGATCGCGTCGGGGCGCTTCTTGGCGTCGTCGATGAAATCCTTCAGCGTCTTGTACGGCGCTTGCGCGTTGACGATTACCGCGCACGGGTCGGCGATCAGCCGCGCCAGCGGAATGAAATCGGCGCGCGTCGTCTTGGCCGGCCGGCCGAACAGCTTGTCCACCTCCGCGTAGCCGGAAATTCCGGTGTTGTGCGACAGCAGCGTGTAGCCGTCCGGCTTCGAGCTTGCGGCGACCTGCGCGCCGACCTGACCGCCGGCGCCGGCTTTTGTTTCGACCACCACCGGCTGCTTGAGGATCGGCTCCATCGCGGCGGCGATCGGCCGGGTGACAATGTCGTTGGCACCGCCCGGCGGGAACGCGTTGATGATGGTGATCGCGTGCGAAGGGAAAGCGTCCTGCGCAAAAGCAGGTCTTGCGGCGAGTGCTGCGGCCGTGCCGATAACGAAGCTGCGGCGATCCATCGAATCCTCCATGACATTGGTACGCCGGATTAAGCCGCCGCCGTCGCCCCATGCGGCGGAAGTTTCCGGCTGCTTTTAGGTTCGGCGTCGCGTGCTAGCCTTGCACGCGGCCGATGGTGTGCACGGCGTTCTCGATGCGCTGTGCGTCCGCGTCCCAGAACGCGGCGAATTCTGGCTGGTCGAGATAGCCAAGTTCCTGGCCGAGATTGGTGATCGCGGTCTTGAACATGTCGCTGTGCGCGGCCTTGTCGAGCGCGCCGCGCAAGTAAGTGACGACCTGCGGCGGTGTTCCCTTCGGCGCGAACATGCCAACCCAAAGGTAGTATTCGATGTTGTAGCCGAGCTCCCTCATGGTCGGCACATCGGGCAGCGCCTTGGAGCGCTTGTCGCCGAACATCGCCAGCGGGCGCGCCTTGCCGGCCTTGATCTGCGCCAGTGAGGCGGAGATCGACGACACCAGCACCTGCGAATTGTTGCCGAGGAACGCGGTGAGCGCCGGCCCGCCGCCATTGGTCGGCAGGTGGCGCAGCTTCAGGTCGCCGGCCGCCTTCATGAACAGCGCGGTGGGAATGTGCAGCGCGCCGTAAAGACCGGACGACGAGAAGATGATCTCGTCAGGGCGCTTCTTGGCGTCGTCGATCAAGTCCTTGGCGGTCTTGTACGGCTGCTTGTCGTTGACCAGCAGCACGCAAGGGTCGGCGACGAAGCGCGCGAGCGGAATGAAATCGGCCCGGGTGAATTTCGGCGTGCGCCCGAACAGCTTGTCCACTTCGGCGAAGCCGGAGATCGACGTGATGTGCGAGAGCAGCGTGTAGCCGTCGGCTTTGGCGCTCGCAGCGACTTGCGCGCCGACCTGGCCAGCGGCGCCGGCTTTGGTCTCGATCACCACCGGCTGCTTGACGATCGGCTCCATCGCCGCGGCAAGCGGTCGTGTGACCACGTCGGAGGCCCCGCCCGGCGGGAACGGATTGATGATGGTGATCGCGTGCGACGGGTAGGTGCCCTCGGCGAACGCGGGCCGGATCGTGAGCGCTGCGGCCGCAGCGGCGCTGCCGGCGACGAATTGGCGTCTGTCCATGAGAATGCCCCCTAGATTTGTGCACTTTTGTTGTTGGGCCGGATGGTAGCGATACCAAGTGGGCGGTCAACACCCCGCGGCGTCCGCCTATTTCTCACCGAAGCGTTCGGCCAGGCGGCGGTCGTAATCCAGAACCGCCTGCAGCAGGACCTGCGCGCCGGCCGCGCATTGTTCCTTCGAGCTGAACTCGGCCTCGTTGTGGCTGATGCCGCCTTGGCAGGGCACGAAAATCATGGCCGCCGGCGCGACGCGGGAGACATACGCGGCGTCGTGCCAGGCGCGCGAAATGATGTCGCGGCTGCTCAGTCCCGACGCGACCGCCGCCGCACGGACGGCGGCAATGCAGTCGGCATCGAAGCGCACCGCCGGCTCGTTCAGGATAGTTTTTGTCGTGACGGTGAGGCCGATTTCGTCGACAATTCGTTTCGCGGCCGCGACGATCTCGCTTTCCATGCGTTCGACGATCACAGCCTCCGGATCGCGGAGATCGAGGGTCAGGAAGACTTCGCCGGGGATGACGTTTGGCGAGCCGGGCTTTGTTTCGAGCAGGCCGACGGTGCCGACCGCTTCGGGAAATTTGCGCGCGCAGGCATTGACCACTTCGACGATGCGCGCGGCGCCGAGCAAGGCGTCGCGGCGGCGTGCCATCGGTGTGGTGCCGGCGTGGCTGTCCTGGCCGGTGATGGTCATTTCGTACCAGCGCATGGCCTGCACGCCGGTGACGACGCCAATCGCCTTGCCATCTGCTTCGAGAAACGGGCCTTGCTCGATATGGACCTCGAAGAAGGCCGAGAATTTATGATCGCCGCACCGCTTGCCGCCGCGGTAGCCGATTTTCGCCAGTGCCTCGCCGAAAGTCTCGCCCTCGCGATCCTGTCGTGCGTGCGCCCAGTCGCGCGCATAAGCGCCGGCGAATACCGCCGAGGCGATCATGCCCGGCGTGAAGCGCGAGCCTTCCTCGTTGGTCCAGTTGATCACTTCGATCGGAGCGAAGGTTTCGTAGCCGGCGCGATGCAGGCTCGCCAGCGCTTCAAGCGCGGCGAACACGCCGAGCGTGCCGTCGAACTTGCCGCCGGTCGGTTGCGTGTCGAGATGACTGCCCATGGCGATCGGCGGAATGTCGGCGCGCTGGCCGGGCCGCCGCGCAAACATGACGCCCATGTCGTCGACGGTGACCGCGCAGCCGAGTTTTTCGGCGGCAGCCTTGAACCAGTCGCGCACTTCGCGATCGGTCTCAGTCAGCGTCAGCCGGCAGATGCCGCCTTTTGCGGTACCGCCGATCCGGGCGGTCTGCATCAGGTCATCCCACAGCCGCTCAGCGTCGATCTTGAGGTTCTTCATCTGCACACGGATCAATTGTCGACGATGGCGACCGCGCGCGTCCAGCCGGCGGAGCCTGCGCGCACTTTCACCGGAAAGCAGCTCACCATGAAACCCTTCGGTGGCAAGGCTTCGAGATTGTGCAGCTTCTCGATATGGCAATAGCCGATCTCGCGGCCGGCGCGGTGGCCTTCCCAGATCAGCCTGGCATTTCTGGTCTCGGAATATTTCTTCATCGTGTAGAGGAACGGCGCATCCCAGCTCCAGCCGTCGGTGCCGGTGACGCGCACGCCGCGCTCGAGCAGATAGAGCGTGGCCTCGCGCCCCATGCCGCAACCTCTGATGACGTAGTCGGGCCGGCCGTAGGCTTCGCCGGCCGCGGTGTTCACGACCACGATCTCGAGCGCTGACAAAGTGTGGCCGATGCGCTTGAGCTCAGCCTCGACGTCGTCGGCGGTCGCGACATAGCCGTCCGGAAAATGGCGGAAGTCGAGTTTCACGCCGGGCTGCAAGCACCAGTCCAGCGGCACCTCGTCGATGGTGATCGCGCGCCGGCCGCCATCCATGGTCGAGGCGAAATGGTAGGGCGCGTCGAGATGCGTGGTGCAATGGGTGGAGAGCTTCACCCATTCGATGCCCCAGCCTTCGCCGTCCGGCAGGTCTTCCTTTTTCAGCCCTGGAAAAAACTTGAGAATGTCGGACGCGGTCGCCTGATGGTCGAGATACTCGATTTTGGGCCCATAGCCCGGCGGATCGGCAGCGACGTCGTTCTCCAGCGGCACCGAAATATCGATCAGCTTGCGCGGCATGGCCAGACTTCCTTTCGGCATGGCCGGGCTTGTCCGGACCATGCATGGCTTTACTGTCGCCTATAATGAAGGCGCCCGTGCCCAGCACAAGGTTGGGCATGACAACGGAATGGAGTTGGGAGATGCCCGCTTACTGGGTTGCGCGCTCGAAGATCAACGATCCCGTCGAATACAAGAAATACACCGATCTGGTCCCGGCCATCATCGCCAAGTTCGGCGGCAAGGTGCTGGCGCGGGGCGGTCGTTTTCAGATCATGGAAGGCCCGGACAAATTCCACCGCTTCGTTGTGATTGAATTTCCCACCCTGGAGCAGGGCGTGGCCTGCTTCACCTCGCCGGAATACGACCGCGCTGCGGCTTTCCGGCGCAGCGGCGCGGGCGAGGTGGAAACGATCATGGTG
>JBAUHH010000193.1:0-1801 GCA_049680165.1 Pseudolabrys sp. | reverse complement strand
CCACGAACCCTCTCGCTGACGCCGCAACAGACGCGTGCGGCGCTACTCGTGCGCGGAATCATGCCGGACAGAGGTTAAGGGCGGATTAACCATATATTTTCACCATAACCGTCCGCGCTTGACGCTCGCCTCCGCGTAATCGCAACGCGCGTGGACGCGCGCGGCGCAAAGTCTCACGACGATTGTGGAGCTAGCCCCTGCTCTGAAGTGGCGGCTGATAAACCGGCGGCTGCTGGTACACCGGCGGCTGCTGATAGACCGGCGGCGGCGCGTAATATTCGCGATGGCCGAACTCGAACGCGTCCAAGTTCACGCGCAGGCCGACCTTGAAATCGCTCGAGGTGATGTGGCGGAATTCCATCGGGTTGTTCATCCGATTGGTCCCGTCAAATCCGATAAGGTCGCCGCTTTGGGCTTTGCCGAGATCGACGTAACGGTAGGCAAATTCGAACGTGACGTTCTTCGAGATCTTGTAGCCGATGCCGGCATACAGCGCCCAAGCGAAATTCCATTTGCTCGCGGTCGCGGCATAGGCGTCGCTGCCGCCGCTATTCGCACAGCTCGAGCTGTTAATGCAGGTAGAGAAATCGCCGAAATTGCTGATCGTGTTGCGGCTCATGCCGGCGCCGGCGCCCACGAAAGGCGTGACATTGTACCAGGTGCCGAGGTCGACAGAGGCGTTGGCGAGGAACAGCCATTCCGACTTGCTGGCGGTGTAGCGGTCGTCGGCAAATTGGTTGCCGCTGGTGATGTGGCCGATATCGAAGCCGTGGAAATTCGCGTTGCCGCGATATTCGCCGGTGACGTCGAAGCGCAGCCAGTCGTTGAAGTAGTAGCCGACGCCGAGTCCGAACAACGGCGCCGCATCGAAGTCTTTGTTGACGTTGCGCACGCTGGCGAAGTTAGCGTAGTTCGCGTTGTGCAGACTGCCAACCGACTGGTTGCTGAAGCCGATGTCGCCGCGCAGATACCAGCCGGAGAATTCCTCGATCTGCTGCTGGACAATGATCGGCTGCGGCTGCGGATAATCGGCCGCGCGCGCCGCCGTTGCGGCAAGCGCCAGCGCAGCACCGAGCGTCAAAACCTCGATCCGCCTACAACGACTCATGCCTCGTCCTTTTCGCCCCCGCCAGTTCGCGCGGCCACGCGAATACGGATGAAGCGGACGATGGCAGCAAATCGTTAAGTGCTGCTTAACCCTGTTTTTTAACCACGCTGCTTAGCGAAATAAGCCGCGCTCGCCACCCGGCGCGCTGCGAAGAATCGCTTCTAAGGATTCGTTTACGTTCCGCGGCCGGGGAAGACGTCAATCTTCCGCGCCCTCGCCCATCTCGCCGATGTGGTGCTGGGCGTAGAGTTCGAGGCCGAGCTTGGCGACCAGGTCGAGCTGGGTTTCGAGGAAGTCAATGTGGTGCTCCTCGTCCGACATCAGCTTCTCGAACAGGTCGCGCGACACGTAATCCTTGACCGAGTGGCAATGCGTCGCGGCTTCCTGGTAGAGCGCGCGCGCCGACATTTCCGCTGCCAGGTCGCAATCGAGCACTTCCCTCACGTTCTGCCCGATATGCAGCGGATCGAGCACCTGCATGTTGGGGAAGCCGTCGAGGAAAATGATGCGCTCGACCAGTCTGTCGGCGTGCTCCATCTCCTCGATCGATTCCTTGCGCCACTGCTTGGCGAGATCCTTGTAGCCCCAGTTGTCGAGCAGCCGGTAATGCAGCCAGTACTGGTTGACCGCGGTGAGCTCGTGGCGAAGCGCCTTGTTGAGATAATCGACGACTTTAGGATCGCCCTTCATGGA
>JBAUHH010000192.1:0-10545 GCA_049680165.1 Pseudolabrys sp. | reverse complement strand
ACAACTCCGCCGTATAAACACCACGCAAAATCGGCGCGCGGACGATTGACCGCCGTACGGCAGCGGTGGACACTTTCGTCCTCAAAGCCAGCTGCGGCTGTTGAGGGGGGCGGACATGCAGCGGAATGCCAAGCGCAATTTTGTGCCCTTCATGGCGCGCGCATTTGTTTTGTGCGCGGTCGCGATCATCGTCCGCGGCTGCGTGGATGCAAGCCTCATGGATGGCTTCTCGCCGCAACCGGCAACGGCCGATTTCAATGCCGCGCCAGCCGCGGCAGTCGCGGGCGATGTGCTTGTTACCGGCGGCGTGTCGATATTGAGCAACAATATGGCCACGACGAATTACAGCTCGGTGGCGACCGCCGAGCTGTTCAAGCAATCGACCAAGACGTTCGTCGCGACCGACGCGATGACCACCTCGCGCGCGGGGATTCAGGCAGTCGGATTTTCCGGCGCCGGCCCGCTGGCGCATGCGGCAATCGTGCCAGGTGGGCTGAGCGGTGGCGGCAACCTCAATCATACCAACGGCGTCGCCACGCTGACGGCGACGACCAAGGCGACGTCCGAAATTTACAAGAGAACCACCAGCACGTTCGTCAACGGCGGCTCGATGCACGGCGTGCGTCATCTCTACACAGCGACGTTGCTCAACGATGGCACAATCCTTGTCGCCGGCGGCTTCAACAAGGAGACACCGCTCGCCACCGCGGAAATCTATCATCCGGCAAGCGGCCAGTTCACCGCGGTCGGTCCGATGAAAGTGGCGCGGGCGATGCACACGGCGACGCTGCTGCCGAACGGGCAGGTGCTCATCGCAGGCGGCATCGTCGACGCGCACGGCACGGTCGGCGCCTCGGCCGAGCTCTACAATCCGGCAACCGGCAAGTTCACCAAGCTCGCCGCGATCATGCCGAGCCCAATGGCGGCACACACGGCCACACTCATCTCAGGCTGTGGCTGCGCGGCGGACGGTCAGGTGCTGCTCGCGGGCGGGTTCTTCGGCAGCGGGACGAATGCATTCCCGGCTTCGGAAAATCCGCTCAGCTTCACGCAGCTTTACAATCCGACGAGCCAAATGTTCGCGCTGAAGGCGTCGATGAAGGAAGCGCGAACCATGCACACCGCGACACTGCTGCCCGGCGGCAAGGTGCTGTTCACCGGCGGCGCCTTCGGCACCATCGCGTTCGGCAATAATCACATCGCGGCGTTTGCCGGCGCCATCGCGCGGCGCACCGCCGAGGTCTATACGCCAGGCACCAATACGATGACCTGCGTCGGCGGCGCGGTCGGAACGGCCTGCAAGCCCAGTATGAAGCTGACGCGTTTCCTCCACACGGCGACCAAGATTCCGTCTGGTCCTTTGGCGGGGCAGGTGCTGCTCGCCGGCGGCAGTTTTCCGGCGACGAACGGCGAGCTGTATAATCCGACGACCAAACAATTCGTCCTCGTCGGCAAGATGAGCGCGACGCGCGGGCTGCACGCCGCGATCGTTGTTCAATAGGCCCCAGCCGCCGTCACTTCTGGCGCGGCCCGGACGGGTCGCATAACGGCTTTTTTTGCGCTAGAAGGCGTCACGATGGAGCGTGACGCCGTGCAGCAGCCGCAAGCCAAGCCCGACAGCAAGCCGCAGCCGCGACCGGACAAGATTTTCCCGGTGTCGTGGGACCAGTTTCACCGCGACTCGCGCGCGCTGGCCTGGCGCCTGCACGAAGCGGGGCCGTTCGAGGCCATCGTCTGCATCACCCGCGGCGGCCTGGTGCCGGCCGCGATCGTCGCGCGCGAGCTCAACGTGCGGCTGATCGAGACCGTGTGCGTCTCGAGCTACCAGAACTACAACAATGAAGGCGCGGTCAAAGTGCTCAAGGGCGTCGCCGAGTCGATCCTCAAGGTCAGCGGCGGGAAGGGCAAGGGCGTGCTGATCGTCGACGATCTGGTCGACACCGGAAAAACCGCGCGCGTGGTGCGTGAGCTGCTGCCGGAAGCGCACTTCGCCACCGTTTACGCCAAGCCGATGGGCCGTCCGCTGGTCGATACCTTCGTCACCGAAGTGTCGCAGGACACCTGGATCTATTTCCCCTGGGATACCGGGCTGGCGTTCGTTCCGCCTATCCGCGAGGGCGGCGACTAAGAAACTCAAGAAACGCGGGCTGGAGGATCAACCATGCTGACACGACGACATATGCTTGCCGGTGCGGCCGCCGCGGCGCTTGCCGGCGCAACGCGCGGCGCCAACGCGACGGACAAATACGCGAGCCAGACCATCCGCATTCTCGTCGGCTACGCGGCCGGCGGCGGCGTCGATATCGTCGCGCGTCTGGTCGGCGATCCGATGAAAGACGCGCTCGGGCAGACGGTGATCGTCGAGAACCGGCCGGGCGCGAGCGCGATGATCGCGACCAATGCGGTCGCGAAGGCCGCGCCCGACGGGTACACGCTGCTGATGGCGGCGTCCGGCGAAGTCGCGATCAATCATTTCCTGTTCAAGGACAAGATGCCCTACGACCCGGCGAAAGAGCTGACGCCGGTCGCGCTGATCGGCATCGTCCCGTGCGTCGTGGTGGTGTCGACGGCAACGCCGGTGCACAATCCGAAAGAGCTGATCGCTTACGCCAAGGCCAATCCCGGCAAGCTGTCGTTCTCGTCGTCCGGTGTCGGCAATCCGCAGCAGCTCGCCGGCGAGTTGATGAACAGCATGGCCGGCATCAAGGTGCTGCACGTTCCTTATCGCGGCTCGGCGCCGGCGGTCACCGACGTCGCGGTCGGCGTCGTCACCATGAGTTTCTCGTCGCTTGCGGCGGCGCTGCCGCTGATTCAGGCCGGCAAGCTGCGCGCGGTGGCGGTAACCTCGCGCGAGCGCATGCCGCAATTGCCGGATGTGCCGCCGCTGAGCGAAGGCGCACCGGGCTTGAAGGATTACGAGCTGCTCAACTGGTTCGGCATGTTCGCGCCCGCCGGCACGCCGTCCGACATCATCCACCGGCTCAATACCATCGTGAATGACACGCTCGAGGACAAGGCCGTCGCCGACAAGCTGATGGTGCAGGGGATCGTGCCGAAGCTGTTGTCGCCCGCCGAATACAAGAGCTTCGTCACCTCGGAAACGGCCAAATTCGGCAAGATCGTGCAGGACGCCCACATCACCCTGAAGCAATAGGCTTCGTTTGGGTGTATCATTCGCCCCGACACCGGAGGACGCCGATGAACGTCAAGCCGAATACCGCGAATGCCAAGCCGCTCGACGAATTGCGCTCACACCATCTGCGCCCGCAGGACATGCCGTGGCAGAAGCTGCGCTTCCCCGGCTGCGAGGCGAAGACTTTGTTGTTCGATCCGAAGAGCGGGCTCGCGACGTTGCTGTTCCGGATGGAGCCGGGCGCGGTGCTGCCCGATCATGAGCACGTGCTGATCGAGCAGACTTACGTGCTCGAAGGCTCGCTGGTCGACAAGGAAGGTCCCGACGCCGGCGTCGAGGTCGGCCCCGGCGAATTCGTCTGGCGCCCGGCGGGCAGCCGGCACGTCGCCTGGAGCCCGAAGGGCGGCACTTTCATCGCCATCTTCCAGATTCCCAACAAGTTTTTCGAGAAGGACGGCCGCGTGACCGATCCCACCGGCAAGGACTGGGAAGCGGCCTGGGGCCAGCTGTTACCGAAATAATGTAAATGCCGCCGCGTGGGCCTACCGCCGCGCGACGGCGGTGTCCAAACTTTTGCCGCGCGGACGTGGCGGAATGGTAGACGCAAGGGACTTAAAATCCCTTGGGAGCAATCCCGTCCGGGTTCGAGTCCCGGCGTCCGCACCAATCACGAAACGCAGGTCCGATGCCGACAACAAAAATTCGCATCGCGTGTTTGCTTGCGACGCTCGCGCTCGGCGCTTGCGCCGTATCGGACGACAAACTGTCCAACATGATGGTCGCGCCGGGCAAGTTCGTGCTCTATTCGTGCACGGAGCTGGCGCAACGCGCGAAGACGAACGCCGAGCGCGAGCAGCAGTTACACGAACTGATGGCGAAGGCGGCGACCGGGTCCGGCGGTGACCTGGTGAACGCCGTGGCGTACCGGCCCGAACTGGCCACCCTGGAGGGCGAAACGCGCGAGCTGCAACAGACCGCCGCCGACAAGAAATGTACGACGCCGCTGCCGACGGCCGCCTCGCTGCCGCCTCCGGCCGCGCCTCCGAGCGCACCCGCGAGTACGCCGCGCGGAAACACCGTTCGCTGACGGCATTGATCGGGAAAAAACCGGGCCCGTTTTTGCGGGCCCGGCGCTGTGATCAATGATGCGGGTGCGAGGACAGGAAACCGGTGTCGAGCCTCGACACCGTGTAGCGCTTGACCATCGCGGCCCATTGCGAGTCCGGCGTCTGCACCAGTCCGAACAGGCGCAGATCGAGCGCGAGGTTGGTCACGTAGAGCGTGCGGCCGCCGTGGCCGTCGTTGCCGAAGGCGAGGCTCGCCGGAAACAGCAGGCCATGCGGCACGCCGTTGTGATCGACGCCATCGAAATGGCCGAATCGCGCGATCAGCTTGCCGGTCTTGTCGATCACGACGATCTGGTCGTTCTGGTTGGCGCAGATCCAGAGATTGTCGTGCTCGTCGAGGATCAATCCGTCGGCGCCGTTGATGCTGTTGACGAACACGGAAGGCGTTCCCGGCGTTCCGGCGGTCACCGGAATCTGGACGATGGTGTCGTTGCCGGTATTGGCGACGAACAGCGTGTTCTGCGCCTTGTTGAAGCCGAGGCCGTTGGCGCCGAAGGGCGGCACGCCGGTCGTCGTCAGCAGCGGATCGGTGACCCAGGCGGTGCCGGCGCCACCGCTCGGGCCGGTCTTCCAGATGATGCCCTGGAAGGAATCCGACACATAGACGTTGCCGGATGAATCGAAGGTGAGCGCGTTGAGGCCGGCCGCGCCGGTGACGGTCATGAACGTGGTCGCCGCACCGGTCGTCGGATTGACCTTGAGCACCTTGCTGGCGCCGCTATCGATGATCAGCAGCGCATGCGTGGTCGGATGGAACGCGAGGCCGAGCAGGTTGGCGGTCGAGCCGGAGACGCTCACCTGGCGCAGCAGCGTCCCGTGCGTGTTGAACACGTAAAGCTTGCCGGGCGCGGCGGCGGGGCCGCTCGCTGTGTAGCCGTATGTGGTGACGTAAATATTGTTGTCGGGGCCGACGGTCAGCCCTTCCGGTCCCGACGCGCCGTTCGGCAGAATCGCGAAATTATCGGCGCCGTCGAACGCCCGCGCCGGCGCAAGATTCGCCGTGAGCAGGAACAGCGCGCCGCAAAGCAAGCTGAAAAGTTGCAGATGTAATTTTTCGGACTTCATCGCACGCACCCCGGTGTGAGTTTCACGATGGACAATACGGGCGAAGCTTAGACCCGGCGCAAGCGAAATCAATGGCAAAACCGCGTAAACACAGTGCTGGCTGGGTTCCGCAGCTTAGAGGCGGATCTTGCGCAGCCGCAGCGCGTTGCCGACCACGCTCACCGAGGAGAGCGCCATCGCCGCCGCGGCGATAACCGGCGACAGCAGCAGGCCGAACACCGGATAGAGCACGCCGGCCGCGATCGGCACGCCGGCGGCGTTGTAAATGAAGGCGAAGAATAGATTTTGCCGGATGTTGCGCATGGTCGCGGCGGAAAGCGCGCGTGCCTGCGCGATCCCCATGAGGTCGCCCTTGAGCAGGGTGATGCCGGCGCTCTCGACCGCAACGTCGGAGCCGGTGCCCATCGCGATGCCGACGTCGGCGGTGGCGAGCGCGGGCGCGTCGTTGACGCCGTCGCCGGCCATGGCGACGACGCGGCCTTCGCGGCGCAATTGCTCGACCTTGGCGCTTTTCTGATCAGGCAGGACTTCGGCTTCGACGTCCGTGATGCCGAGCCGCTTTGCCACCGCCTGCGCGGTGATCTTGTTGTCGCCGGTGAGCATGACGACGCAGATTTTTTCGGCGGCGAGCTTTTTCAGCGCCTCCGGCGTGGTGGCCTTGACGGGATCGGCGATAGCGATCAGGCCCGCCGTCTTGCCGTCGATGGCCAGAAAAATCGCGGTTGCGCCGTCGCGGCGGAATTTGTCCGCGGGCGCGCCCAGGGGCGCGGTACCGATGCCGAGTTCGGCCAGAAAATCGTCGTTGCCGATGACGACACGCCGCTTCTCGATCATGCCGATCACGCCCTTGCCGGCGGGCCCATCGAAGCCGCGCACTTGCGCAAGTTCGATATTTTTTTCCTTTGCCGCATTCACGATCGCAGCAGCGAGCGGATGCTCGCTCGATCGCTCGACGCTGGCGGCAAGCCGCAGGACTTCCGCTTCATCGAAACCGGGCGCGGGCGATATCGCGACTACCTTCGGCTTGCCTTCGGTGAGCGTACCGGTCTTGTCGATGACGATTGTGTCGATCTTTTCCATGCGCTCAAGCGCTTCGGCGTTCTTGATCAGGACCCCGAGCTGTGCGCCGCGTCCGACGCCGACCATGATCGACATCGGCGTGGCGAGGCCGAGCGCGCAGGGGCAGGCGATGATCAGGACGCTCACGGCGGCGACGAGGCCATACGTGAGGCGTGGCTCCGGGCCGTAGGTGGCCCAGGCGGCGAAAGCGAGCACGGCGACCGCGATCACCGTGGGCACGAACCATGATGCGACCTGGTCGGCAAGGCGCTGGATCGGCGCGCGGCTTCGCTGCGCGCTCGCCACCATTTGCACGATCTGCGCGAGCAGCGTGTCGCGGCCGACTTTCTCCGCTCGCATCACGAAGCTGCCGCTGGCGTTGAGCGTGCCGCCGATCACGCGCGCGCCTTCGCTCTTGCTCACCGGCATCGACTCGCCGGTCACCATCGACTCATCGAGCGACGAGCGGCCTTCGAGCACGACGCCGTCGACCGGCACCTTGTCGCCGGGACGCACGCGCAGCCGGTCGCCGGCATGGATCGTATCGAGCGGGACATCCTCGTCGTCGCCGCTGTCCGTGACGCGACGCGCGGTCTTGGGCGCGAGATCGAGCAGGGCACGGATTGCGCCGGAAATCGCGGCGCGCGCGCGCAACTCCAGCACCTGGCCGATCAACACCAGCACCGTGATCATGCTGGCGGCCTCGAAATAGACCGGCACCGCGCCGCCATGACCGCGGAATGCGTCGGGAAAAACGCCGGGCGCGATTGTTGCGACCGCGCTGTAGACATAGGCGACGCCCGTGCCCATCGCGATCAGCGTGAACATATTGAGATTGCGCGTGACCAGCGATTGCCAGCCGCGCACGAAGAACGGCCAGCCGGCCCACAGCACCACCGGCGTCGCGAAGCCGAACTGGATCCAGTTGGACAGCGCCGGCTCGATCCAGTGCACGCCGACATGCGCGCTCATGTCGAGCGCGATCACTGGAACGGCGAGCGCAAGGCCGATCCAGAACCGGCGCGTCATGTCGGCGAGCTCGGGATTGGGACCGGCCTCGGCGGTCGGCATTTCCGGCTCGAGCGCCATGCCGCAGATCGGGCAGGAGCCCGGGCCCTGCTGCTGGATTTCCGGATGCATCGGGCAGGTATAGATCGCGCCTTCGACGACAGTCTCGGGCGTGCGTTTGCCGAGGTATTTCTGCGGATCGGCGACGAATTTTGCTCGGCAGCCGGCGGAGCAGAAATAGTAGGGATGCCCGCGATAATCCGCGCGGTGCTTGGCCGTGTGCGGATTGACCGTCATGCCGCAGACCGGGTCGACAGCGCTGCCGGACGTTTCGTGATGATGATGATGATGCGCGTGCGGCTCTGTCATGGCTTGCGCTCGATACCCCTAGGGGGTATATAGCGGGCATGCGCAAGAACAGCAAGGCGTCGACCGTCAAACGACTCGGCCGCATCGAAGGCCAGGTGCGCGG
The DNA here is from genome assembly GCA_049680165.1 of Pseudolabrys sp. Taxonomy (GTDB): domain Bacteria; phylum Pseudomonadota; class Alphaproteobacteria; order Rhizobiales; family Xanthobacteraceae; genus Pseudolabrys. Next base: position 2,681 of record JBAUHH010000192.1, on the reverse strand, counting down.
GCTCGCCCGCATGGTCGAGGGAGATCGCTATTGCATCGACATCGTCACGCAAATCGCGGCGGTGCGCGCCGCGCTGCGGCGAGCGGAAGAGGAAATTTTGCGCGATCACGTCGCGCATTGCGTCGAGCATGCGATCACCAGTGGTGACAAGGCCGACCAGCGCCGCAAGGTCGCCGAACTGATGGACGTGATGGGCCGGGCGGGGAGGTAATTTGCCCCAAGTTACCCGCTCGTGCCCGCGAAAGCGGGCATCCGGTACTTCTGAAAGAACTGGGTCCCCGCTTTCGCGGAGACGAATGGAGAAGCGTCACCCAAACTTTTGCCGCGCCAGCGCCGCACCCTGGCCGAGCGCGTTGAGCTTGGCGACCGCGATCTCGCTGCGCATCGGCGCCATGCCGCAATTGGTGCAGGGCACGATGCGCTCTTTCGGCACGAATTTCATTACGTCACCGATCACGCCCGCGATCTCTTCCGGCGTCTCGATCTTGTCGGTTGCGATGTCGATGACGCCAATGAGCACGTCCTTGCCGTCGAGCAGCGACAGCAATTTCATCGGCACGTGCGAGTGGATGCACTCGAGCGATACCTGGCCGATTTTGCTCTTGGCGAGCGCGGGAAAAAAGTTCTCGTACTGTCGCCATTCCTCGCCAAGCGAATTCTTCCAGTCGATGTTGGCTTTGATGCCGTAGCCGTAGCAGATGTGCACGGCGGTGGTGCAGGTGAGCCCGTCGATGGCGCGGTGCATCGCATCGACGCCCCAGCCGCCGACCTCGTCCATGAACACGTTGAACGCCGGTTCGTCGAACTGGATCACGTCGACGCCGTCGGCTTGAAGCGCACGCGCTTCCTGATTGAGCAGGCCAGCAAACGCCATCGCCATCTTCACCTTGTCGCCATAGTGCGCGTCCGCGATGGTGTCGGCGATGGTCATCGGACCGGGCAGGGTGATCTTTAATTTGCGCTTGGTGTGCGCGCGGGCGTGGCGCGCCTCGGCCTGATGCACGCGGCCTTTCAGCTTCAATTCGCCGCGCACGGTCGGCACCATCGCTTTGTAACGGTTGTCACGGATGCCCATTTCGACTTTGTGCTGAAAGTCGATGCCGTCGACAAATTCGAGGAAGCCGTGCACGAAATGCTGGCGCGACATTTCACCGTCGCAGACGATGTCGATGCCAGCGTCTTCCTGCAATTTGACCGCAAGCAACGTCGCATCGAGCTTGCCTTGCGCGAGATCGTCGCCCTTAAGGCGCCACTGCGGCCAGAGCTTGTTTGGCTCGGCGAGCCATGACGGCTTCGGCAGGCTGCCGGCGATCGTCGTCGGATACAGCATTCGACTTTCCTCCCCATGCGGGCCGGTCTTGCGCCGGTCTCGGCCGCTCGTTTTACGACGGCGGCTGCCAATTATAGAGCCAGTCATAGCGCGCGAGCAGTTTTTCGCCGCCCATCGCGCGCATCGCGAGATTGCGGATCAACGCCTCCGGCCCGGTCAGCCCATAGACGCGGCCCTGCTTGCGGGAGGCGTTTTGCGCCTGCGCGGTGCGGGCGCGGCGCGCGCGCTCATAGGCGCGCAAGCCGGTGGGCGGATCGTCGAGATTTTTGGCGAGCGCATTGGCCAGCACGGCGGCATCCTCGATCGCCATGCCGGCGCCTTGCGCGAGGAACGGCAGCATCGGGTGGGCGGCATCCCCGATCAGCGTCACTCGGCCGCTGCCGCCGCGATGGCGGGCGCGGCGGTCGTAGAGCGCCCACTTCTGCCAATGTGCGGGCGCCGCGATCAATTCGCGCGCGCTCTCGGCCCATGACCAGCGCGCGAAGTGGCGCAGCAACTCGGCGCCGTTGCCGCTCGCGCTCCAGCCTTCCGCCTGCCAGTCGTCGCGCACGATCGCGACGATGTTGATGAGCGTGCCGGCTTTCACCGGGTAATGCACGAGATGCGCGTCCTGACCGAGCCACAAATGGATCAGCGGATCGCTGAACTGCGGCGCGGCGTCGCGCACCGGCAGCAGCGCGCGCCATGCAGTGCGGTGGCGGAAACGCGGCGGACGTTGCCGGCGCAGCCGCGCGCGCATGCTCGACCATAATCCGTCGGCGCCGATCAGCGCGATGCCGCGTTCGTCCACCACCTGCATGCCGCGGCGGCCTTGCACCGTGATCCCGTTTTCATGCGCGGCGAAATCCTCGAGCCGCGTGTTGAGCACCAGGTTGATGTCGCGGTTGGCGCGCGCAGCTTGCAGCAGCGTGGCCTGTAAGTCGGCGCGGTGAATCGTCCAATAGGGCGCGCCGTAGCGCTGCTCGATGGCGCGCCCAAGCGGGATGCGCACGATCTGGCGTCCGGAGCCGCCAGCCATCACCTTGATCGCCTGCGGCTCGGTCGCCACCGTTTCCAGGCGCTCGCGCAGGCCAAGCCCGATCAGGATGCGCGTGGCGTTAGGGGAGAGCTGGATTCCGGCGCCGGCTTCTTCGAGCGCAGGCGCCTGCTCGAACACGGTCGCGCGCATGCCGCGCTTGGCGAGCGCGAGCGCGGTGGTCAGCCCGGCGATTCCGGCACCGGCGATGATGACGTGGCGCTCGGACGCCAATGTCGCGCTCCGTCGCGGTCAGGCGGCGGCGGTCTGCCGCAGCGCGCAATTGGCGGGGCGCGCGGCGTGCGGATCGAGCGACGGGTCGTGGTGGTAGAGCGT
>JBAUHH010000191.1:0-2736 GCA_049680165.1 Pseudolabrys sp. | reverse complement strand
AGCGGGTCGGTCGGCCCCGAACAAGCCAAGCGCGCTATGCCAGATTCACCCGTCCGGGCCGATCCTTGACAGCCCCAAACACCGGCCCTAAATGGCGCCCACTCGCCTTCAACGGCCTCGCGCCGTGCGTCTTGGCGGGGCCGTAGCTCAGTTGGGAGAGCGCCTCGTTCGCAATGAGGAGGTCAGGGGTTCAAATCCCCTCGGCTCCACCACTTACCGCCGCCGAGAACTCGGCGAGCCTTTGGTGGGAAGGCTGCCGTCGCCATTACCTCAGATTGTCCGCATCGAGCGTGATTGCGCTCGGCAAGCCGTTCCGCGCCGCGCCGATGACGATCCGCACATAGGCGGCGTCCGCCGGCGTCGTGTACTGCATCGGGAAGGTCATGAAATTGATTGCGGCGTTTTCCTGAAAGTAGCGGAAGGTATCGCTGGCTTTGACCGCCGACGGCTTCTTGTTCGCTTGCAGATAATTGAACGTCACGAAAACCTGCGGCCGGTGCAGCGGGCTGCCGCCCGGGTTTGGATCGCCAGTCCATTCGAAACGCAAGTTCGCCGTCGTTGTGTAGGTGCGCCTGGCGTTAACCGCGATGAGTGCGCTGGTCGCCTTGATGACGGCTGAAGCGACTGTGCTGGTGACGAGACGCAGATCGTAGTCGCCACGTGAGGGCACCAGCGGCTGCTTCCTCTCTCCGGCAAGATGATAGCGGCTCGCCGTGCCTGAGCCGGTAATCGCCCATTGCGCAGGTCTTGCCGCGCCGCTCTCGAACGAGCCGTTGGGAATTGCCGTCAGATGACTCCCGCCAAGGTCGACCACCTCTTTCTCGGGCGGCAGATAGACGTACGCAACGCCTCGCTTCTTCACCGCCTGCGCCACGGTATTGCTGGTCTCTTCGCTGTTCTCGAAATCGGTCCAGCGCCAGAAGTTGCCGCCGCCGGTGTTGTATTTGTTCATCAGAAAGCCGAGGCTCTCGAACGAGCGTTCTGCCGGCCATGTCTGCGGCGCAAGCGTGCCGCCCTCAGTAATGATCAACCGGGACGATTGCGCGTTGCCGATGACGGCGAGCGCGTCCTGTAGCCGGTTTTCCGCCCAATCGTGAGGATCCTGATCGGTGCAGGGCAACGATTGGGCCGTTGCACATTTCGTGTGCTCGTAGAACGACGCCGCATAGGTGCGGCTGCCTGCCGGCACTTTAAGCGTGTCGAAAATCCCCTTGAGCACCGAGATCGGTTTCCACAAATGATGATCGGTGGCGGAAGGCCCTGCCGGCGCCTGACTGTCGAGGAAATAATCCCCGACGATCGCTTCGGCTGAGAGCTGGCTATAGGAAATTCCGTGCGCTATCGCGAACGGAATCACCCACTGAAGATAAGTCGCGGCGTAAGACTTGGCGCCGAGCCAGAGCGGCGCCTCGCCGCCTTGGCCGCCGCAGGCGTCCGGAACGCCGTCGCCATTCGTGTCGATCGTATGCGCGTCGCCACCGAATAGAACGAGCGCCAGCGCCGGGTGGCCTTCGATCGTATTGAAGATCGCGCCAAGCCACTTCTTGCCGTTGACCGGCGGCTTCTCGTCCATATGCGTGGTGGTGAGCAGCAAGTCGAGTTTCATCTTCTTGCTGGCGATGAGATCGAGAAATGCTTTGAGATTCGTGAGCTCGGTTGCCGTGGGGGTCGGCCAATCAAGACCGAGCGTGTAACAGACTTGGCAGCTCGGATAAGTTTGCGCCGGACAAATCGGCGCCGTGGCAGGATCGGCGGTGCGCAATTCGTAGGTGATGTGCGTGATGCCGAGCGCTTTCATCGCGTCGAGCTGGAGCGAAGCCTCCTCGCCGTAGGTATGACCTACGACCGCGTCCACCTGATTGAAATTTTGGATCAGCTCGCCTTGCCAGTAGCCGCTCGCCCAACCGCGCCGTTCGATCTGCACCCAAAGACCAAGCTGGCGTAGCACTTGCCGGTATTCCGGAGCGGCAGAGGCGCCGTCGCGTGCGGCCGACAGAGAGGTCGCAAGGACACCCACGGAAGCGATGATAGCCAAGCGCCGCCACATGACCGCTTGTTCTCTGACAACTGCGCCGCAGCTTAATACAGGCGCGCAGAGCCAGCAATTGCGCCGGGCGCTCCTACGCCGCGGCGGTCGTCTGCGCGATCCATTGATCGATGAAATTCGTGAGCCAATTGCGGAACGCAAAGTCGTGCACGGCGCGATCGGCGATGTGCTCGTGCCGTTGCTTGGCCCCCGGCATTTCCATGCGATGCGCGCCGCGCACCAGCCAGCGGTACATCATGGCGTGCGTCACTTCCGGATGGAACTGAAGCGCGAAGCCCGTGCCGTGGCGGAACGCCTGTACGGTGAATGAATCACCCTCCGCCAGCAGTTCGCTGCCTGACGGCAGCTCGAAGCCTTCGCGGTGCCATTGATAGACGTGGTCGGGCCATTCCGCGCAGACGCGGCGGCCGGCCTCGGTCGGGCGGATCGGGTAATAGCCGACCTCCGCGTGGCCCTGCGGATGCGGATAGACGCGCGCGCCGAGATGCTGCGCCATCATCTGCGCGCCGAGGCAGATGCCGAGAAAAGGCTTCCGGTCGCGCAGCGGCACGCCTATCCAGTCGGTCTCGCGATGCAGGAAGTCTTCGTTGTCATTGGCGCTTTGCGGGCCGCCGAAGATCGCGGCGCCGGCGTGCTCGTCCATCGTCTCCGGCAGTGGATCGCCGTAGCGCGGCCGTCTTATGTCGAGC
>JBAUHH010000190.1:0-1838 GCA_049680165.1 Pseudolabrys sp. | reverse complement strand
ACTTTGAAGGCTTCTATGAGCGGATATTCATCGTTCGTGAAGGTGAGTGGCCGAAGCTTGCCGTGATCTCGCTTCCCGAGGGCGGCGCAACCGACATCGAACCGGTCGTTACCCGCAAATAGTCATGTTTAACGTCAAACGACTTGAACTGGCGCGAAAGAGGCGCCGGTATACGGCGAAGATTCTGGCGGAGAAAGCGAACATCGCTCCCGTCACGCTTTCGCGTGTCGTCAATGGCTCACAGGCTCCTGATGATGAGACACTCGACAAACTTATCTCGGCTCTCGGATATCCTCGCGATTTCTTCTTTCGAGACGATATTGACTCAATTGATGCTTCCACTGCCAGTTTTCGCAGCCTGAAGGCGATGAAGTCTCGCGAGCGGGATGCGGCGTTAGCAGCCGGTGAATTGGCTTATGAAATGGCTGATTGGGTGCGTGGCAAGTTTAATTTGCCAGAAACTGATCTTTTGGACGTGAGCGCTGAGAATGATCCAGCAGCTGCCGCGAGACTTATTCGCCAAAAATGGGCAATAGGTGAACGCCCAATCGGCAACATGGTCAAGTTGCTGGAAAGCAAAGGTGTCCGTGTTTTTTCACTGGCCGAGAACACCAAAAATGTTGATGCGTTCTCTTGTTGGCGTGGCGACGAACCGTACATCTTTTTGAATACGTTCAAGTCAACGGAACGCAGCCGTTTTGATGCAGCCCATGAGCTTGGACACCTTGTGCTGCACAAGCATGGCGGAGCACGGCAAGGCCGATCTGCCGAACATGAAGCGCATTTATTTGCCGCTTCCTTTTTAATGCCTCGAGATGACGTATTTGCAACAATCCCATTTATTACTAGTTTGAAACAGATAACAAAGGCTAAGGCTAGGTGGGGCGTTTCCGTGGCTGCGCTCGCTTATCGCCTTCACAAGCTAGATCTAATTAGCGACTGGCAGTACCGAACATTCTGCATTCGCATAAATCAAGAGTTCGGTACGAGCGAGCCAAATGGACTACCGCCAGAACGTTCTAGTGTTTGGCAAAAGATCCTTACCGACCTTTGGAAAGACGGCGTGACCAAGGGCCATATCGCAAAAGAAATAGCCATTCCGGAAGAGGAAATGGAAAACCTGCTGTTTGGCCTCACGGGTGAAGTAACGCCGCCAGACAGGGGGGAGCCCAAGCTTAAAATCGTCTGACGCATAAAAACAACGTTTCGGCTAGCTCGCTGGTGCAAAGTACTAACGAGCGAACGACGTGACGGGAGAGCATCCATGAAAAAAGCGACAAACAACATAAACGCGAAGAGAGCCAAACCCGCAGCTTCCCCCTCCCAGCTGATCAATGCGCGGATCAAGAAGCTCTCCGACTGGCGCGGCGAGGCGCTGGCGCGCCTGTGCAAGCTCATCAGGCAGGCCGACCCGCACGTGGTCGAAGAGGTGAAATGGCGCAAGCCGTCGAACCCGCTGGGCGTGCCGGTGTGGGAGCACGACGGCATCATCTGCACCGGCGAGACCTACAAGGCCGCCGTGAAGCTGACCTTCGCCTGCGGCGCCGCGCTCAAGGACCCTGCCGGCCTGTTCAACGCCAGCCTCGACGGCGGCACGCGGCGCGCCATCGATATCCATGAGGGCGAGACGATCGACGAGAAGGCGTTCAAGGCGCTCATCCGCGCCGCCGTCGATCTCAACAAAGCGCGCGCCGCCGCGCGGCCCGCCGGCGCGCGCAAGCGCTAGCTCTTCTCCGGCATTCATGTGGCTTGAACCGGCCGCGGCCGCGCGGATAATCCCGTGCGGGCGGGCGGCAACGGCCATGAAGAAATCGAGAATGCCATGAGCATGACCAGCG
>JBAUHH010000189.1:0-1660 GCA_049680165.1 Pseudolabrys sp. | reverse complement strand
AGGACACGGTGGGCAAGGACGAGATCTGGCTGCGCCTGCTCAAGTGGTTCGTCGACCGGCTGGAGCAGTAAGGCGCTCGCCGTCCGTCCCGCGCAACCGCCCCAGTTGAGTGCCTCGCGGAAATCTGTATTCGTAAGGCCTGCGATTGCCGAAAAACTTCATGGATTGCCGGGTCAAGCTGGCAATGACGGTGCAAGGGCTCATGCGAATTTCCGGAAGAATTCTCGCTGCGATTTCGCTGCTCGCATTGTCGCTTCCGGCGGCGCAGGCGCAGAAGCTCGACAAAGTGCGCTTCGGCACCAATTGGGTGGCCGAAGGCGAGCACGGCGGCTTCTATCAGGCGCTCGCCGATGGCACCTACAAGAAATACGGGCTCGACGTCACCATCGTGCCGGGCGGCCCGAACGTGAACAACCGCATCCTTTTGCCGGTCGGCAAGCTCGATTTCTTCATGAGCGCGAACACGCTGCAATCCTTCGACGCGGTCGCCAACAACATCCCTACCGTCGTGGTCGCCGCGAGCTTCCAGAAAGACCCGCAGGTGCTGATCGCGCATCCGGACGTGAAGAAGTTCGAGGAGCTCAAGACGCGCACGCTGTTCGTGTCCAAGGAAGGCATGGCCACTTATTTCCAGTGGCTGAAGGCCGATTACGGCTTCGATGAAACCAAGGTGAAGCCCTACACCTTCAATGCGCAGCCGTTCCTCGCCGACAAGAATTCCGCGATGCAGGGTTACGTCACCTCCGAGCCGTTCGCGGTCGAGCAACAGGGCCATTTCAAGCCGACGGTGTTCCTGCTCGCCGATCACGGCTTCAACGCCTATTCGACGCTGATCGAAACCCGCCGCGATCTGGTCGAGAAGAAGCCTGATCTGGTGCAGCGCTTCGTCGACGCCTCGATGATCGGCTGGTATCACTACATCTACGGCGACAGCAAACCGGGCAACGACCTGATCAAGAAGCAAAATCCGGAAATGACCGACGCGCTGCTGGCCTATTCCATCGCGAAGATGAAGGAATACGGCATCGTCGATTCCGGCGACAGCCTGAAGCACGGCATCGGCGCGATGAGCGACGCCACCATGAAAAGCTTCTTCGACAAGATGGTGCACGCGGGCGTGGTCAAGGCCGGCATCGATTACCGCAAGGCCTACACGCTGAAATTCGTCAACAAGGGCGTCGGGCTCAATTTGCGGCCCAAATGAATTCCTCCGGCCCCGCCATCGTCTCCCTGCGCGGCGTCGGCAAGACGTTCGATAGCGGCACAGTTGCGCTCGACAAATTTAATTTCGACGTTCGCGACGGCGAGTTCGTCTCGCTGCTCGGTCCCTCCGGCTGCGGCAAGTCGACCGCGCTGCGTATCATCGCGGGCCTGAGCGCGCCGTCACGCGGCAGCGTGCAGTGGTCGATCGGCGAGGACACAAGCGCCGGCCAGCTCGGCTTCGTGTTTCAGGAGCCGACCTTGATGCCGTGGGCGACGGTTGCCGCCAACGTGGGGCTGCCGTTCAAGCTCTCGCACGTCGAGGAGCCCGATGCGCGCGACTACACGGCGCGCGCGCTGGAGCGCGTGGGCCTGCAAGCGTTTGCGGGCGCCTATCCGCGCGAACTGTCCGGCGGCATGAAGATGCGCGTCTCGATTGCGCGCGCGCTGGTGACCGAGC
>JBAUHH010000188.1:0-10257 GCA_049680165.1 Pseudolabrys sp. | reverse complement strand
ACCCAGCGCTGCAAATGCGGACTGGATTCCCGCTTTCGCGGGAATGTGCGGAATTCCGGGCGAGCGCGCCGTGCCGAAGTCTCGCTTTAGACCTCGCCGCGCGCCTCAGATCTCGTCGCGCAATTCGCCGCCCAGCATGCCGGCGAGCGTCGCCGCCGCCGCGCCGAACAGCAGCGCCATGAACGACCAGAACGACAGATAGGCCGCCGCCTTGCGCGCCTCGTCGGTTATCGCTGCCGTGCCGCCGGTGGTCACGCCGCCATGCGCCGACAGCCAGCCGCCGAGCAGAAGCGCCAGCGTCATCAGCCCGACGCCGACAACCCACACCATGAAGCCGTGCGCGGCGTCGCGGAATTTCGTCTCCGGCCCCGGAATGTGATCGCGGATGCGCAGGCGCCCGGCGAGATAGCCGCCGACCGCGAACGCCAGCGCCTCGGAAAACACCAGCCAGATCGCGCCGGCGATCGTCATCGTCGTCGCGCTCGGGCCCGAATAGGGCGACGACACCGCGAGCCCGACGCCCGTGCCGAGCGAGACCATGATGAAGGCGACCGCCCAGGCGGCGAGCGCGCCCGCGATCACCACACCCCAGGTGAAGGCGCTGCGCGCGCCTCTGGTCTGAATGACTTCGACGTTTTCGCCGACAATCGCGGTCTCGCTCATGGCTACTCTCCCGGCCTCGTTGCAGGGGTGCGCAACCGCACCCGTTTCCGGTGAAGCTAACAAGGCAAAACTTCGATAGTTCCGGGCCCTGCCGGCGGCGGAACTATCTTTTTGCGGCGGCATTACCAAGCATCGGAATTGAAAGGGAGCCAACCATGCTCGGCTGGGTCGTGACGTTTTTAATCATCGGATTGATCGCCGCCATCCTCGGCTTCGGCGGCCTGGCCGGCGCGTCCTTCGCCCTGGCCAAGATCATCTTCTTCATCGCGCTGATATTGCTGCTGCTGTCGATCGTGTTCGGGACGATGCGGCGGTCGCCTTAAAGGCGGCATGTCTTTCTTGACAGCATCGATACGGAGACCCGTTCTCCGCATCTATTTTTGACGTCGTCTTTCGGATTCGCGGAACGGCGCAGGTTGCCGCGTGTTGTCCGCACACACCTATGTCCGGAGGACAACAATGGCCAGAAAATCAAAGACCCTCGACGAGCTGTTTCACGACACGCTCAAAGACATCTATTTCGCGGAAAAGAAAATCCTGACCACTTTGCCGAAAATGGAAAAGGCCGCGCAGGATGCCGAACTCAAGAAAGCCTTTGCAAAACACCGCACGGAAACCGAAGGCCACGTTGCCCGGCTCGAGAAGGTTTTCGCGGCAATCGACAAGAAGCCGCAGGCCAAGACGTGCGACGCGATCGTCGGCATTACCGACGAAGGCGCCGAGATCATGAAGGAATACAAAGGCTCGCCGGCGCTCGACGCCGGACTGCTGGCGGCGGCGCAGGCGGTCGAGCACTACGAAATTTCGCGCTACGGCACGCTCAGGACCTGGGCGCGGGAACTCGGCTTGAACGACGCGGTCCGCCTGCTGGAGCAAACGCTGATGGAGGAAAAGAAGACCGACGAGGCCCTGACCCAGATCGCCGAGACGGCGGTCAACCTGGAAGCGGAAGCCGCCTAGGCCGCGCGAGCGGTCAAGATTTCCGGTGAAGCGGACGACACCTCACGGCTTTGATCAGGCGTGAGGTGTTTTCTTTTAGCCGCGCGACGCAGCCGGGACCGCGCGGCCATGCGTGACGCGAGATGCGTGACGTCAGAATGCGTAACGTCGAATGCGTGAATGTCAGGATCGCCGGCTGAGGCGGCGGGAATTCGCCTTGACGGTCCGGAAGGCCGGGCGGAGGCCGGCGGCCGCAATGGCCGCGGGCGCGTTCAACAGCGTGGTCAGGTCGAGCCGGCCGGTCATCGCCGCGCCGCCGAGCCGCATCATCTCTCTCTGAGCGGCAAACGCTCCTTCGGTGGCGGCCGTGGCTTTCTCGCTTATCATCCGGTTGTATTCGGGCGCGTGCCGCGCCGCCCGCGGCGTGCCGGCCGCGGCCATCATGGGCCAGCGGTGCCAGAGCGTGATCGCCGAGCGTAAGCCGGCGAGGCCCAGGCCGGCCGCAAGTTCCAATCCGTTGTCGGGGTGACGTGCCACGTATCTCAATGTTTTGGGGCGAGAAGCGTTCCGTGGTGAGGCGGTTCTTGCGAGAGCCAAATCATGCTCGGCTGGGTCGTGACGTTTTTGATCATCGGATTGATCGCCGCCATTCTCGGCTTCGGCGGCCTCGCCGGCGCGTCGTTTGCGGCGGCGAAGATCATCCTCTTTATCGCGCTGATCCTGATTCTGCTATTGATCGTGTTTGGGACGATGCGACGGCCGCTGTAGGGAATGGAAATTGTTTCATCCGAAAAGATGGCCCGTGTGAGGGTCGTAAATCGGACACGTTCTGCACAGCTTGAATATTAAAGCTATGTCTCGGATGCAGCGGCAGGGGGAGTGAGTTCGTCTACCGCCGTGGTTAGATTTTTGGTGCAGTCGATTAGTTCTGCTAAGAGACGTGTATCAATTTCCATGCGACCTTCGTACTCGGCGAGATTTCGTTCGTTGTGCGCCCTAAGAAAAATTTGAATGCAGGCATTAGTTGCCCCTACGGTATGAACCAATGTTTGAAAAACCGTAATGCGATTTTCAGAGCGATATCCCGAGTGGCGAAGAGCGGCAAGCGCCAGCCGATGAGCCGCGCCGTACGCAAGATCGAACTGACTAATCCCGTGCGGGCGGGCGGCAACGGCCATGAAGAAATCGAGAATGCCATGAGCAAGACCAGCGCGGGAAAACCGGCGACGATCAGACTCATTCTCTGGTGCGGTTTTATTGTCGCGCTCGCCGCCGTCGCGGCGCCGGCTCTGTCCGCTGCACAGGCGGCGAACGACACGCGCATCGTGCCGCGTTCCGTTTCGCAAGCGAAGCCCACCGCAGCCGATTGCGAGACGCGGATGCAGAAGCTCGACGCCTCGCAGGCCGAGGGCGAGGAGCGCCTGGCCGAAAAGTACCGCGTGATCGACTTTTGCGACACCCAGTACAGAAACGACAGGACGATCCAGCGGCTGGTGAAGGAATGCGCGAAATACGTCGAGCAGCCGGTGGTGAAGCAACAGTTCACCGCGGATTGCCAGTTGGCGGCCTTCAGTTACGCCAACGCTCTGTACGCGCTGAAGGCGGAGTACCGGAAATAGCGGCTCGTCGCGCGCGCTAGCTCTTCCCCGGCATCCTGATGCTGCGGCCGGCGGCTTCCGGGCGCGGCAGGCGCGCATGCGCGGCCTTCATGCGCGCGAGCGCGCCCATGACGGATTGATGGAACGGCGCGACCTTCTTCGCCGTCATGTCGACGTGCAGCGTCATGTTCTCCGAGGTCGCCGACACCCAGCCTTCGGTGGCGTGGAAGAGCTGCTCGAAATAATGGAAGCGCTTGGCGTCGTAATCGAGCAGCTGGAAGGTGACGCGCACGGGGTCGTCCGCGTGCAGCTCGCGCAGATAACGGATGTGCACTTCGGCGGTGAAGGTCGAATGATTGTGCGTCTTCAGGTAGTCGGCGCCGACGCCGAGCAGCTCGTAGACCTCGTCGACCGCGCGGTCGAACAGCACGTTGTAATAGGCCATGTTGAGATGGCCGTTGTAGTCGATCCACGCCGGCTCGACCCGCATCACCGAGGAGACGAAGGGCGCGAAGAAGACCGGTTCGAGGTCGATGCGGTCGAGCATGGGATCGGGGGCGGTTGCGTGGAATCAGACGCAGCTAAATATGGCCGGATTATCCCTCACCGTTCGTCCCCGCGAAAGCGGGGACCCAGCTCTCCTTGCGAATTACAGACTGGATTCCCGCTTGCGCGGGAACGAACGGAGTGTGGGGCTAGCACTGGAGAACGAACGCGGCCGGTTCACGCGCTGATCGGATAGACCGCCTTGCCGCCCGAGAGCACGCGCGCGACGTCGCTGGCGCATTTGCTCTGCAATTCGTCGAGCGCCTCGATCGAATAGAATGCGGTGTGCGGGGAGACGATGACGTTGTCGCGGCCGAGCAGGGGAGAATCCCTGGCGAGCGGCTCGGCGGCCACCACGTCGAGCGCAGCGCCGCCGACCTGGCCCTTGTCGAGCGCGGCGATCAGCGCCGGCTCGTCGACCAGCGGCCCGCGCGCGGTGTTCACCAGGTAGGCGCCCTTTTTCATTTTCGCGAAAGCGTCCGCATTCATCAGCCCGCGCGTCGCCGGCAGCAGCGGCGCGTGCACCGAGATGTAGTCGGCGGTTTTCAAGAGCGTGTCGAAGGCGACGCTCTCGACGTTGGCGGCCTTGAACACGTCCGGCCTAGCGTAAGGATCGTAGGCGATCACCTTGATGCCGAAGGCCTGCGCCTTGGGCGCGACCAGGCGCGGAATGTTGCCGAAGCCGACAAGGCCGAGCACGGTGCCTTCGATGCGGCGGATCGGCACGACGGCGGGCATTTCCCAGCGGCCGCCTTGCACCAGTCTGTTGGAGAGCGGGATCTTGCGGATCAGCGCGAGCAGCATCGCCATGGCGTGATCGGAGACCTCGCGGATGCAGTAGTCCGGCACGTAATTGACGGCGATGCCTTTCTCCTTCGCCGCGGGCAGGTCGATGTTGTCGACGCCGAGGCCGAAGCGGCCGATCGCCTTGCAGCGCGTGAGCTGGCGGATGAGATCGCCGTTGAGCTTGGCGTAGGTGACGAGGATGGCGTCGGCGTCCTTGGCGACGGCGAGGATGTCGTCGGCGTTGGCGCTTTTCGACATGCGAAATGTCGGGTCGAGCCTGGCGAGCGCGGCCTTGGCCGGATCGAGGGACGGGAAGACGCTGTCGGTAACAGCGATGACGGGGCCGCTCATCAACACACTCCGCTGCGTTGCGTGGGGCCGCGAAGCTACGACAGCTACGCGGCGTGCGTCCACCTCGGCGCGGTCAGCCGGCGAGAAACGCCTCGATTTCGCTCATGAATTTCGACCACGCCGGTTCGCCCGGCAGCAGCACGTGATTGTCGCTGTCCAGCGTCACGAAACGGGCGTTCGGGATCGAGGTCGCGAGCAGCCGTCCTTGCTCGAGCGGCACGACGTTGTCGTGGCGCGAGTGCAGGACCAGCGTCGGCACCGAAACCCTGGGCAGCAGGCCGGCCACGTCGATGTCGTCGCAAGCGTTGCGGATGCGTATGGCGTTTTCCGCCGTCGTCGTGATGCGCTGCAGATCGGCCAGCCATTTGATCTGCTCCGGCGAGCCGTTGGGAATGAACACCGATACGAAGGCGCGCATGAAGGCCGAATGCTCGTCGCCCCAGCCGTGGCGCATCATCGACAGGAACACGTGCGCCTTGTCCGTCTCTTCGGCCGACCCGCGTCTGTTGCGGCCGATTGCGTAGCCGCCGTGCAGCACCAGCTTGGTCACGCGGTCCGGGTGGCGCACTGCGTAGTCGATGGCGATGGCGGCACCTTGCGAAATGCCGAGGACGGCGAAGCGCTCCGCCTTGCTCGCGCCGACGACGGCGTCGAAGTCGCGCGCGAAGCTGGCGAACGAGATATCGTCGACGGTGCGATCCGACAGGCCGTTGCCGCGGCTGTCGTAGCGGATGAGACGATTCTTCTGCGCGAGCTGCTGGAGCAAGGGCAGCCACACCGGGCTTTCCCAGTCGTATTCGAGATGCGTCAGCCAATTCGCGGTCTTGAGCAGCACCGGTCCGCTGCCGACGGCGGCGTAGGCGATGTTGATCGTCTCATCGGACCGGCAAAAGGAAATCTCCTGCTTGTGCGCGATTGCCGGCCGCGCCGGCTCCGCGTCCGGCGGCTCCTGTTTCTGCTGCACGGTGCCGACGAAGCGGATGCCTTTGCGCGCGATGGTGCGGATGAATTCCTGCTGTTCGCCGCTGTCGCCGATTGCCTTGCGCACCGCGTTAATGCGGCTGTCGAGGGTCGAATCCGAGACGACGCGGCCGCCCCACACCGACGCGATCATGTCGTCCTTGCTGATGACGCGGTCGCGATTCTGGATAAGGTAAAAGAGCAGGTCGAACACCTGCGGCTCGACGGCGACGAGCTTGCCGCGCGAGCGCAATTCGCGCCGCTCATTGTCGAGCGCGAAATCCTTGAATAGAAACAGCACGTTATCGCCCTTGCGTCGCGTTGGGCGCGACTATACAGCGGCGCGTCCTAAAGAGAAATCAAGGTGCCCTCAAGGGCAAATCAAGGCGCGCTCAAAGTCTTGCCGGACGCCCGCGCGCATCCTCCGCCATCAGAACGAATGGAGGACGCCATGCGCACCGAAGAGATCCGCCGCCGCAGCAACGGCACCATCGACATCGGCTTCTATCGTCAGCGCGCCACGGCCTTGCGTTCGCAGGCGCAGACCGGCGCGCTGCGCAAACTGGGCGGCGCGATCCGTCCGCTGATTGCCGCGATCATTCTCGCTCTCAGCGGAGCGACATTGCCGGCGCGGCAGCCAACGCCCCCTCTGGTGTGAGGGGTGGCGAGCTTCGCGCAGCCCGTAGGGTGCGGCGTTCGGCGCCGCCGATACCGAGAAATTCCCACAACAGCAGGAGAACCAAAATGAGCAAGCTCATCGCGCTTCTATATGGAATAGCGTCGTACCTCTTCTTCTTCGTCACCTTTCTTTACGCCATCGGCTTCGTCACCGGCCTTGTCGTGCCCAAGACCATCGACACCGGCACGGTGGTGCCAATGACGGAAGCGCTGGTCGTCAATGTGCTGCTGATGTCGCTGTTCGCCATCCAGCACAGCGTGATGGCGCGGCGGCAGTTCAAGGAGTGGTGGACGCGTTTCGTGCCGAAGTCGGTCGAGCGCAGCACTTACGTCCTGTTCGCCACGGCCGCGCTGGCGCTGCTGCTGTGGCAGTGGCGGCCGATGCCGGCGGTGGTCTGGCACGTCGCCAATCCGAACGTCGCGGCGGGCCTGCTCGCTTTGTCGTTCTTCGGCTGGTTTCTCGTTCTGCTCAGCACGTTCCTGATCAACCACTTCGAGCTGTTCGGGCTGCATCAGGTGTTCAACAACATCGCCGGTCGCACCATGCCGGCGATGCGGTTCAAAACGCCGGCGCTCTACAAGCTGGTGCGGCACCCGATTTATCTCGGCTTCATCATCGCATTCTGGGCGGCGCCGACCATGACCATGGGCCACGCGCTGTTCGCGGCGGTGACCACGGCCTACATCTTCGTCGGCATCCTCCTCGAGGAACGCGATCTGGTCGAGCTGTTCGGCGACGACTACCGGCGCTACCGCAAGCGCGTCGGAATGTTGTTGCCGTTCCGGAAGGCTTCCTGATACGGGATGAGCACAATCGGCGGGCGCCGACAACGGTTTTGCCGGCGCCTCTACCCTTCTGACGACATCGCAGAAAGACTGGGGAACCGAGATGGACGCCGTCGCCAAGCAACCGAATTCCACGCGCAATGATCGCGGTATCGCGGCCGCCGTCGCCGAATTGACGGCCGCTTTCGGCAATCGCGTGGTGACCTCGCAAGCGGTGCGCGAGCAGCACGGCAACACGCTCACCTGGGTGCCGAACCAGCCGCCGGACGCAGTAGTGTTTCCGCAGACCACCGAGGACGTGCAGCAGATCGTGCGCCTGTGCGCGAAGCACGGCGTGCCGGTGATCCCTTTCGGCACCGGCACCTCGCTCGAGGGCCACATCAACGCGCCGTTCGGCGGCGTGTCGGTCGACTTCCGCGACATGAACAAGGTCCTGGCGGTTCATGCCGAGGACCTCGACTGTGTGATCGAGCCCGGCATCACGCGCAAGGCGCTCAACGAATACCTGCGCGACCAGGGCCTGTTCTTCCCGATCGACCCCGGCGCCGACGCCTCGCTCGGCGGCATGGCGGCGACGCGCGCCTCCGGCACCAACGCGGTGCGCTACGGCACCATGAAGGACAACGTGCTGGCGATGAAGGTGGTGATGGCGAACGGCGAGCTAATGACGACGTCGCGCCGCGCCAAGAAATCGTCGACCGGCTACGATCTCACCCGGCTGATTGTCGGCTCGGAAGGCACGCTCGGCGTCATCACCGAGCTGACGCTGAAACTTTCCGGCATTCCGGAAGCGATCGCGTCCGGCGTGTGCCCGTTCCCTTCGGTCGACGCGGCGTGCAATGCCACCATTCTCACCATTCAATCCGGCATCCCGGTCGCGCGCATCGAATTGCTCGACGCGTTGCAGATCAAGGCGGTCAACAATTATTCGAAATTGACTCTGCCGGAAGTGCCGATGTTGTTTGTCGAATTCCACGGCACCGACGCGAGCGTCGCCGAGCAGTCGCAGCGCTTCGGCGATATCGCCAAGGAACTGGGCGGCGGGCCGTTCGAATGGGCGACCAAGCCGGAGGACCGCAGCCGCCTGTGGCAGGCGCGGCATGATGGCTATTGGGCGGCGCGCAGCCTGCGGCCGGGCGCCGCGGCCTTCGCGACCGACGTCTGCGTGCCGATCTCGCGGCTGGCCGAGTGCGTCAAGGCATCGCAGCGCGAGATCGCCGCGCTCAATCTGGTCGCGCCGATCCTCGGCCATGTCGGCGACGGTAATTTCCATCTCTCGCTTCTCGTCGACTTGAGCGACGAGGATGAGGTCAAGCGCGCCAAACTCTTGATGGAGCGCCTTGTTGAGCTGGCGCTGTCGATGGATGGCACCTGCACCGGCGAGCATGGCGTCGGGCAAGGCAAGATGAAATACCTCCTGGCTGAGCACGGCGCGCCGGCGCTCGCCGCCATGACCGCGGTGAAGCGCGCGCTCGACCCGCAAAACATCATGAATCCCGGAAAGATCATCACGTTCGGCTGAGCGGCGCCTGCGACATAGATTTGCCTCCAAAACCGGCGCAAATGGCGTAGGATTTCAGCCTGTTAGGCGCGCACGTGGGCGGGCCGCGGACCTGCGCCGGAGCCAGCGTTGCAGACAACTTTGCTCGGATTGGCCATCGCGATCATCCTGGCGCTCGTCGCGGCGCTGGTGGGGCCGTTTGTCGTCGACTGGGGCAGCTACCGCTCGGTGTTCGAGCACGAAGCGAGCCGCCTTGCCGGTGTCGATGTGCGCGTGAACGGCGCGATCGACGCGCGCCTGCTGCCGTCGCCGCGGCTCTTGCTGCACGACATCGAGATCGGGCCAAAGGGCAAGGATCAGTTGCACGCGCGCTCGCTCGGCATCGAGTTCGGGCTTGGGCCGCTGATGCGCGGCGAGTGGCGCGCGACCGAGATGCACGTCGCCGGTCCCGAGATTCATCTCGGCCTCGACAAGTCCGGCCACGTGCAGGCACCGTCGATCGCGCTCAATTTCGATCCGGACGCATTGTCGATCGACCGGCTCAGCGTCGAGGACGGCCGGATCGTGCTCGGCGATGCCGCCAGCGGCGCCGGCGTCACGCTCGACAAGGTCTGGTTCAACGGCGATGTGCGCTCACTGCTCGGCCCGTTGAAAGGCGAGGGTGCGTTCAAGATCGGCAGCGATCTCTATCCGTACCGCATTTCCGCCGGCCGCTTCACCACCGAACGCACGCTCAAGCTCCACGTCAATGTCGATCCGGTCAATCATCCGCTCAGCATCGAGACCGACGGCACGCTGTCGCTGTCGGGCGATACGCCGGGATTCGACGGCACGCTGAAGCTCGCGCGCCCGGTCGGCATCGCGCAGCAGAGCGCCGGCGCGGTAACGCAGCCCTGGCGCGTCGGCGGCAAGATCAAGGTGACGGCCGCCAGCGCGCTGATGGAGCAGGTCGAGTTCGTGTATGGCTCGGAGGAGCAGGGCATCAAGCTCACCGGCACCGCCGACTTCAAATTCGGCGCGCATCCGCATTTCCAGGGCGTACTGTCCGGCCGTCAGATCGATCTCGACCGCGTGCTGGAAAACTCCGACGCCACGCACCCGCCGCCCGCGGCCGCGTTCCGCAAGCTCGCCGAAATGGCGAGTGGGGCGTTCCGTCCGACATTCCCGATCGATCTCGGCATCGGCATCGATCAGGTCACGCTCGGCGGCAATGCCATCCAGACCGTGCGCGGCGACGTATCGACCGACGAGAATGGCTGGAATCTCGACCGCTTCGAATTTCGCGCGCCTGGCCATACGCAGGTGCGGCTCAGCGGCCGGCTTGCCGTGGGCGCCGCCGGCGTGACGTTCACTGGCCCGGCCGCCATCGATGCCGGCGATCCGCGCAAGCTGGCGGCCTGGTTCGCCGGCCAGCCGGAGCCGTCGCAAAGCCAGCCGCGGCCGCTGCGC
>JBAUHH010000187.1:0-7441 GCA_049680165.1 Pseudolabrys sp. | reverse complement strand
GCCGGACCCTGGATCAGCGGCTCCGGCAGCGGAAAGAACGCGTCGCCCAGTCCGTGCGAGCGAATCGAGTCGCCGAAGTCGTTGTTGAACTTCTGCGCGATGTCGCGGGCCAGCTCCACATGCTGCTTCTGGTCCTCGCCGACCGGCACATGCGTCCCGCGATAAACGAGAATGTCCGCCGCCATCAGGGTCGGGTAGGCGAAGAGCCCGACCGACGCGTTCTCGCGGTCCTTGCCGGTCTTCTCCTTGAACTGCGTCATGCGGTTGAGCCAGCCCATGCGCGCGACGCAGTTGAATACCCAGGCGAGCTCGGCATGCTCGTGCACCTGGCTCTGGTTGAAGATGATGTGCTTTGCCGGATCGATGCCGCAGGCGATGAACGCGGCGGTCACTTCGCGCGTGGTCTTCGTCAGCTCGACCGGATCCTGCCACACCGTGATGGCGTGCATGTCGACGACGCAATAGATGCAGTCGTACTTTTCCTGAAGCGCGACGAATTTCACGATCGCGCCGAGATAATTGCCGAGATGCAGATTGCCGGTTGGCTGCACGCCGGAGAAGACCAGTTCTTTGAACGCCATGAGAAAGTCCTTTCGCCTGCGCGCTGCAATGCCACGCCGCCCCGGCGCGGTGCAAGGGCTTCAGGCCCGCCGCCGCATCGCGCCGATGAGTTGTTGCGGCGAGGTGACGTTGAGCAAGCGCAATAGCCCGACATAGACCGCGAGGCCGAACGCGATCACCGCGGCGAGCGCCAGCGCGCGGGTCGCGTTGCCGCCTTCGCCGGTGAGCCAAGGGAGAAGCCCGCGGCGGGCCGCTTCGACGCCTGCGCCCATCAGCAGCGCCGAGAGCGCGATGCGCGGCAGGCGGCTACGCGCCGCGCCGTCGAGCGCAAAGCCGATGCGGCGTGCGATCAACACGCCGAGCAGAATCGCGCTGGCCCAGCCGGAAAAGGCGATCGCAAAGGCGATGCCGACATGGCCGAATGCCGGCATGAGCGAGAGACTTCCGATAATGGCAATGGCGAAGCCGAAGAGCGCCGCGCGCATCGGCGTCGCGGTATCCTCGCGCGCGAAAAACACCGGCGAAAAGGTTTTGACCAGAACATGCCCTGGCAGGCCGAGCGCGAACGCGGCAAGCGCCGCGGCGGTCGCTGCGGTATCGGCGCGCAGGAACGCGCCGCGCTCGAACAGCACCCGCACAATCGGCTCGGCGAGAACGGCAAGCGCGATGGCCGCCGGCAGCGCCAGACCCAGAGCCAGCTCCAGCCCCCGCGATTCCACCTGCGCGATTTCGTTTTTGTCGCCGCTGCGCACTGCGTGCGCGAAGGCGGGCACCAGCACCGTGCCGATCGCGATGCCGACCATGCCGAGTGGCAATTCGATTAGCCGGTTGGCGTAATAGATCCACGACACCGCGCTGCGCGAGGACGAGGCCACCATCACGCCGGCAATCACGGTGATCTGCGGGATGCCGCTCGCCACAAGGCCCGGTATCGCCAGCGCCAGAAAGCGCCTGATTTCCGGGCCGAACGACACCGTCAGAGGCCGCACCCGCGCCGGTCCCAACCAGACCGCGATGCCGACAAGCGCCAGTTGCGACACACCGGCGATGGCGACGCCGCACGCGACGATTTCACCCGACAAGATGCTGTCGCCGGTATGCAGCGCGAACACGAACGCCAGCGCCACCAGCACCGTTGAATTGAACGCCGCGGTGGCGAAAGCGGCGGCGGCAAAGCGTCCGTTGGCGTTGAGCACGCCCATCAGCACCGCGACCGGCCCGGCGAAGGCGAGATAAGGCAGCATCAGCCGGCCGAGCTCGACCGCGGTGGTCAGGCGCGGACCGCCGCCAATGAAGCCCGGCGCCAGCACCGCGACGATCAGCGGCATCGCGAAGGCCAGCACCCCTACCGTGCAGATCAGGCCGAATGCGGCGGTGCCAATCAGGCGGCCGGCAAAGGCGCCGGCTGCCGACTCGCCGCCTTCGTCGCGCGCGCGCAGATAAAGCGGCACCACAGCGGCGTTGAGCGCGCCTTCCGCCAGCACGCGCCGGATCAGGTTGGTGAACTGGAAGGCGACGAAGAACGCGTCGGCGCGAAGCCCCGCGCCAAACAGGTCGGCGATCGCGATGTCGCGCGCGAAGCCGAGAAGGCGCGAAGCAAACGTGGCGCTGCCGACGGTCGCGACGTTGCGTGCAAGCGACATGCTCTCTCCCCGCGTCACTCTAAGCACGTGGGCGGTCGCCCGTCACCGCAGCGCCGTGCTTTTCTCCACGCATGTGCTTGCCCGGCGAAGCTTGCCCGATATAGTGCGCCGCGCACACTGGAGCATCGCATGACGGAAATCCGCTACGACGTCCTCGGCATCGGCAATGCGATTGTCGACGTGATCGCGCATGCCGACGACGATTTTCTCGTCAAGCAGGGCATGCACAAAGGCGGCATGATGCTGATCGACGAGCAGCGTGCGCAGGCGATCTACGAGGCGATGGGACCGGCGGTCGAAAGCTCCGGCGGCTCTGCGGCCAATACCATCGTCGGGGCGGCGAGCTTCGGCGCGCGCGCGGCCTTCGTCGGCAAGGTCAGGAGCGACGCACTTGGCGATGCCTTCGCGCATGACATTCGCGCCGTCGGCGTCGCCTTCGACACTCCGCCGGCTTTCGACGGTCCGGCTACCGCGCGCTGCTATATCCTCGTGACGCCCGACGGCGAGCGCACCATGAACACCTATCTCGGCGCCGCGCAGGATTTGCATCCGAGCGACATCGACGAGAACACGATCGCCTCCGCCGCGGTCGTTTATCTCGAAGGCTACTTGTGGGATCCGCCGCACGCCAAGGAAGCTTTCATCAAGGCGGCCCAGATCGCGCATAGCGCGGGCCGGAAAGTCGCGCTCACGCTATCGGATGCGTTTTGCGTCGACCGGTACCGCACGGAATTTATTGCCCTCATCCGCGACGGCATTGTCGACATTCTGTTTGCGAACGAGCGCGAACTGAAAAGCCTTTACGAGACGGCGGACTTCGACACCGCGGTCACCTCGCTCCGCAAGGACGCGACGCTTGCCGTGGTCACCCGCAGCGAGAAGGGCTGCGTCGTGGCGACCGCCGACAAGGTCGAGGCAGTGCCGGCCGCGAAGGTCGACCGCGTCGTCGACGTTACCGGTGCGGGCGATTTGTTCGCGGCCGGATTCCTGGTCGGCCATTCGCGCGGCCAGGACAATGCGATGGCCGCGCGCTTGGGCGCGCTCGCCGCGGCGGAAGTGATCCAGCACGTCGGCGCCCGGCCGCAGGCCTCGCTCAAAAAGCTGGCCGAGCAAAGTCGCCTGCTGGCGTAAGTAGCAAAAACCTCGGATTTATCGGGTGTGGTGGAGGCGCCGTTGCGCCGGTTCCACCGGCAATTGGTAACCGATTGGTAACCGAACGTGGTTACCGATTGGTGAACACCAATCCAGGAGCCACGCCCATGGCCAAGCGCAAGGACGCGTCCGAGTCCAAGAACATTGCAGCCAGTCAGCCGACGATCGTGCCGGCGAGTGCGGAAACGAGCGGCGCTTTGCCGCTGTTTCAATCGCCTTCCATTTCACCGGCCGAATTCTTCATCGGGCCGGTAAAGCCCGCGCCCGCGATCGAGCCGGTCATGCTCGAGCCCGCGCCCGCCGGTGAAACAGCGGCTTCGAAACCGCAAATCGCAAGCTCGCCCTTTGTGCTCTCGCGTCGCCAGAGGCGCACGGTCATGCTCGCCGCCTCGGTGATGCTCGCCGCCGGCATCGGCGCGGTGATCGGCGCGCTCGCGAACACGAGCTTTACGCCGCCGCAGCGAACCGACGTCGCCGCGCTCAACGAAACCAAGGCGCTGCAAAAAACGATCATGCATCTGTCGAAGGAAATGAGCGTCGTTAAGGCTGCGAGCGCCGAAGCCGCCAACAAGTCGGCGAAGGAAATCGCGGTGCTGAAGGCGAGCCTCGAAACGGCGAACAAATCCGCCAGCACGCAAATCGGCAAGGTCGCCGACCGCGTCGACCGCATCGAGCATCACGCGGCCGCGCCCGAGACGACCGGATCGATCCCCGCGCAACATGCCGCGGCCAAGAGCGAGCCACCGCTGCCACCGAAGCCGGCGGTGATCCAGGGCTGGGTGGTGCGCGACGCCCGCAACGGCTTTGTCTATGTCGAAGGGCGCAACGGAATCTATCAGGTGGTGCCGGGCGCGCCGCTGCCGGGCCTCGGCCCGGTGGAGACGATCAAGCGCGAAGAGGGCCGCTGGATCGTGGTGACGCCGAAGGGCATCATCGTTTCAATGCGCGATCGGGCGCATTTCCAGCCTTATTGACGCAACACATCCTCTGAGATCTGCAAAGCGGCGCCTCTCGGGCGCCGCTTTTCATTTATGCGTGAACGCGGGTGGTCACGCCCGTTGAACCGTGCCAAATTCCCGGCCCGTTGCGTGGGCGTTGGGAATGCGCATGGGCGGAAATTCGCTCAGGTTTGTTGTTCTCGTTTCGGCGTTCGCCGCTATCGCGGCTGCCGGAAAGGCGTCGGCGCAAGGCGCGGCGCCGCCGGCCGTTACGCCCGCAAAACCCGAAGCGGTTGAAAGCTGCCGAGGCCTCATTGCCTCGCGCACGCCGTTCGGCGCGCCGCTTCCGTTTAGGCTCGCCGCGCTCAAGGCCGACGAAGTGCGCCTCAACTATATCGGCCACTCGACATTCCTGATCGAGAGCCCGCAGCTCGTGCGCATCGCCACCGATTACAACGATTACGTCCGGCCGACCATTTTGCCGGACATCGCGACGATGAATCACGCGCACACCACGCATTACACCGATCATCCCGATCCCGGCATCAAGTACGTGCTGCGCGGCTGGGGCGAGACGCCCGACAAGCCGGCGCGCGTCGATTTGCAATACAAAGACGTGCGCGTGCGCAACGTGCCGACCAATATCCGGACCTGGGATGGCGGCACCGAGCGGCACGGCAATTCCATTTTCATTTTCGAGGTTGCCAATCTCTGCATCGCGCATCTCGGCCACCTGCATCACACGCTGACGCAGCAGCAGCTCAACGAGATCGGCCGGCCCGACGTGGTGCTGGTGCCGGTCGACGGCAATTACACGCTCGATCTCGACGGCATGGTCGACGTGTTGCACGCGCTCAAGGCGCCGCTGATGATCCCGATGCATTATTTCAGCGCCTATACGCTCGACCGTTTCCTCCAGCGCGTGCGGCAGGAGTGGCAGGTGGAGATCAGCGAAATTCCCTCGGTGGTGGTGAGCAAAGCCGGCCTCCCGCTAAAGCCGAAAGTGCTGGTGCTGCCGGGGCATTGAACCGGGGGACCAAAGGAGACTGGCGCCGGACGCGCCACATGGAACTTTAAATTGTGGATAGGGCGGGAACGAATGGGGTGTGCCGGCGTTTTTGCCTACCGGGTGGGGTAGTTCCAACAAGCGCCCCGATTCGGGCCAGCCAAGAGAGAGGGACGAGGCGTGACAGTGCAGACCTGGAGCAACTGGAAACGTTTTCCCAATGCCCAGAGCGGCGACCTCGTCGAGGCGCCGATCGGGCCTGGCGTGTATGAAGTTCGCCACACCATGACCGGGCGGCTGATCGCCTTCGGTCATGCGTCCAACGTCGCCAACGCCATCGCCGAGTTGCGGGTGGACGGCGGCGGGCGCACGTGGACGAGCTTCTTCCGCAACGCGGCGCCGACGCCGCGCGTATCCGATCTCGAATACCGCACCTGCGCGGCCGCGAGCCGCCTGGAAGCCAAGACCGCGGCGCGGCGGCTGATGGGCCTGCGGCAGACCGCATGGCGCCGGCGCATGGAGCTCGGCTGGGCCGCGCGGCATCCGCAGTGAATTAGTTCGTAGCGTTTGCGTCCTTACGGCCGGCATCTTGCCGGCCGTTTCGTTTTGGCAGATCTGTGCTGCCTGTGGCGTGTGCCAGGCTGCTTTCCAGCAGGCGCCGCGCCATCGTATAAACGAAGCCATACGGACGATCGGGGTACATCGATCATGTTAAGCGCTGGGCAGAACGATCAAATCACACGCACAGGACCGGCGACGCCTGCGGGCGCGTTGATGCGCCGATACTGGCAGCCGGCCGCGCTGGTCGACGAGCTTTCCGGAAACCGGCCGATCAAGCCGGTGCGTTTGCTGGGCGAAGACCTCGTCATCTTCAAGGACGAAAACGGCCGTTACGGCTTGATCGGGCGCCATTGCCCGCACCGCGGCACCGATCTGGCGTTCGGGCGGCTGGAGAACGGCGGCTTGCGCTGCGCCTTTCACGGTTGGCTGTTCGACGTGAACGGCAAGTGCCTCGAAACGCCGGCGGAGCCAAAAGACAGCAACCTGTGCGCCAACATCCGGCAGAAGGCTTATCCCGTGGTCGAGCGGAGCGGCGTGCTGTTCGCCTATCTCGGCGGCGGCGAGCCGCCCGCGTTTCCGGATTTCGACTGCTTCGTCGCGCCGTCCACGCACACGTTCGCCTTCAAGGGCATGATCGACTGCAACTGGCTGCAATCGCTCGAGGTTGGCATCGATCCCGTGCACACTTCTTTCCTGCACCGGTTCTTCGAGGACGAGAATCCCGACGAAGGTTACGGCAAGATGTTCCGCGACAAGTCGAAAGACTCGGACATGCCGATGACGAAAATCATGCGTGAGTTCACGCAGCCGCGCATCGAAGTCGAGCAGACCGACTACGGCTTTCGGCTGATCACGCTGCGGCAGATCAGCGACGAGAACGCGCACATCCGCGTCACCAATTTGATTTTTCCGAATGCGTTCATCATCCCGATGAGCCGGGAGATGACAATTTCGCAATGGCACGTTCCGATCGACGATACGCGTCACTACTGGTACGCGATCTTCACCTCGTTCGGATCGCCGGTGAACAAGGACGAGATGCGGCGCCAGCGGCTGGAGCTTTACGAATTGCCGGACTACGTGCCGCGCAAAAACAAAAACAACGGTTACGGCTTCGATTCCCACGAGCAGGAGCACCAGACCTACACGGGCATGGGAACCGACATCAACGTGCACGATCAATGGGCATGTGAGTCGATGGGCGCGATCCAGGATCGCACGCAGGAGCATCTCGGCACGTCGGACAAGGCTATCGTCGCCTATCGCCGGCTGCTGCGGCAGGCGCTCGACGATTCAGGCGAGGGCAGGCGGCAGCTGATGGTGCTGGATGAGGCGCAGGCCGGCAGGCTCACGGGCCCCGCGTGCGTCGACGGCATCGGCCCGGCGCACGACTGGCAGGGCTACTGGCAGCGCACCGACAAAGATCGGCAAGCCACAAAAAGCTGGGCCAACGGTCACTGACGGCATCCGCATGGCCTCGCGCAAGCGGCGATCCCCGTCTTCGAGTTTCGTCGAGCGACACAATCTCTGGAGCGCCGGCCAGGCGAGAGCCGCGACCGCCGTCGAGCGGCAGATAAAGC
>JBAUHH010000186.1:0-4263 GCA_049680165.1 Pseudolabrys sp. | reverse complement strand
GAAGTGATCGACGAGTTTTACCGTGCCGTCATCGAAGGCGTTCCGCCACTACATGATGGCGCTTGGGCGATGGCGACGCTCGAGGTCACGCTCGCGCTGTTGCGCTCGGCGCGCGAAGGCGGTGACGTGATGGTCCGTCAGCAAGTGGGCACACCATGAGCCGTCCGCCACCAACCACACAATCCATCCTGCGGCATTGGCGCGAAGCCGTGCCGAATGATCGCCTTGCCCATCTCATTAAGGACGCTACCCGCGCGCTCGTCCGCGCGCTGCAAATGCGGCTTGCCAAGCACGGCGTATCGTTCGGCCATTGGGCCTTCCTTCGCATCCTGTGGGAAGGCGATGGCCTCACCCAGCGAGAGCTGAGCGAACAAGCGGGCGTTATGGAGCCGACCACCTATTCCGCGCTCAAAGCAATGGAACGGCTTGGCTACATTCGCCGCAGCCAACGCGGCGGCGATCGAAAGAGAAACTACATATTTCTGACAGCGAAGGGTGAAGCGCTGCGAAGTCGTCTTGTGCCTTTGGCCGAAGACGTGAACAGGATCGCCATAAAAGGAGTGCCCGCGGCTAGCGTAGGGGCCACGCGTGACGCGCTTTTGGCGATTATCGAAAATATGGCACAGGACGAGCGAAGCGCCGATATGCGCATGCCGTCAACCCGTGAGCTGGCTCAGCTCAGGGCCGGCAGACACAAACGCCCGCGGACACGCATTCCCCGGGCGAAATAATTTCGTGGGCAACCGGAAGTTAAAGGTTCGAAGCTTGAAAGTGAGGGGCCATGCCAATGGTAGCTGAACGAATTTTCTGACCGTTCCGTAATCTGTCATTATGCAATTCGCGAGTTGACCAGGCGCATGTACGATTGAACGGCGTATCCCATCCCCTCGATCAATTCGACCGTGCTCATCGTCCTCCAAAAGAAGGACGCGAGGTTTCCGGACGGCTTGTTCCGTCACGCGATTAGATCACCAGTGCCAGCCCTCTTTCAGAACCGCGGGTTGAAGACTAAGGTTCAGAGGAAAGAAAAGCGCGACGGCCATTAACTAGCCAATCGAGTTGGCGGCATCCGCGAGGCCTTCCGTGCACACTCCCGCAGATAGATCGGATCGTGATGGCCGGCATCGGCGCATTTGACGAATTTCCTGTGCCACGACCTCACATAGTTGGTCCTCTTTCGGCGTCAAACCAAGCTTAGCGCACAACTCTTCGAACACCGCCGTCATGTGCGCGATGGTGTTGGCACTGAGGTTCGTACTGTGGAACTGCGTGTAGTGTCCCATACCTGCCAACCGGCCGCGCTCTTTCCAGCGTTCCATAAAACTTTCGTATAATCGCCGACACGCGCTCGGCGCGACTTGGAACCGTGCGCGATGTTCGTTATGGCGGTCGGGTTCTGGCCTGTTTTGACCCCTAGAGTTTGAAAACGGGAGTGGCCTGATTTGACGACGTGAAATTTTCTAGGGAAATGTTCGACACCTGACAGACCCCCGAAAATGCTTGGTTGAAAGTGCCGGCCTGTATCAGGCGTGAGAACCCCAATGGGGCTATAGGCGTTCTCCCGCCGGCAAAATCCCGGGGGACGGCCATGGCCCATTCGCAGATTTTCGATCCACCAATTCCGCCGATCCCTTGTCCGAACTGCAAGCGGTGTGGCGCTCGCATGTGGCTGACCAGTATCGAGCCTGGAAAGCCCGCTCACGACCAGCGCACCTTTGAGTGCCCGGAGTGCGAGAACACCGAGACGGTGGACGTCAAGTTTATGTAGGCCGCCAGGGCAGTAAGGGGCGTAGCGTTCGGGACTCTCGTGCCGATCCAGCGGTTTTTGCACGGAGCGTCATTTCAACCTGATGAAATCAGGCGGATGGCTATGGCCTTCGAAGCCGCGCTCGCGCTGCTTCAATTAGATGACAAGGCTGATCCCGTGTGCGAAATCGTCGCCACCAAGATCATCCAGGTTTTTCGCGCGGGCGAGCATGATCCGCCGCGCATTTGTGCCATGGCTATAAAAGAACTTGGCATACCTGTCCCTGACTGAGCCTCTGCCCGAACCACGTCGTACTTTAGTCTAATGGAACGAAGGCCAGACCTTTTTATTTTTTGTTTATGTTGCGTGAGGTGTCGGGGAAGCGCGCCTGAAGAAAGTATCGGAATATTACCAGCACGCAGCTGACTGCCGGTCTATGGCGCGGGCGGCAAGTAGCCCCGAGCAGAAAGCCATGCTTGAAAACATGGCCGAGACCTGGGAGACGCTGGCAAAGAATCGACAAGAGACTATTGCGCGCCGGCGGCGCATAGCCGACTTGGAAAACAACACGTTCACCGCCGAAGAATAGGCCGCCTTAGTTGGCGCCTTTCGTTCAACCAACTTGGTCTGAAAGTCGGCGCCCAGCCTCTTTCGTTTCGGCAACTTTCAAAGAGTGGCAACGGCGGGCTACTGCGGGCTCGGCCTGTCGCCACACCTATTCGAGAGCGGCCATCGGCTCGCGGCGGCACGGCGGTGCATTGGCAAGCCGGGGATTCGAAAGTGAGCTTCCCGTCCGGCCGAGCATTTGTGTGAATCATCCACATTGGCAGGCGGCATTCTGGGCATAGCGGACGCTGGCCGGCTGGGCTTGCGGGATCGGTCCGCGGAACAGCCATCTGCCGTTACTGCTCCACTATGCGCTGTTGCCAGTCTGCATTGTGAAGGCTGACGGTACGACGTTGCGCGGAGGCAGGAACTAGACGGCAAGCTGTGAGTTTTCGAACAAGAACGGCGGCTCGGCTCACCCGAAAGGTTCACCGAGAACAAGTCCAGGCGAACGCCTGGAACGCCTGACCTGGATGTTGGCTAGTTGCCTCTAATTGACGCGAGCATCAAGGTCGAATGAAGAGGCCGCCGGAACCCACCCGGCGGCCTCTTCACTTTGCGGCAAGGCTGACCAAACCACTTGCGCAACACACCTCGTTATTTTTCCACGGAGTTTACGACCACGAGGATGGCAGCTGGAGCATCCCGAGGTTGGTTAGTTTTATGAGGCGCGGCAGGCACTCTTGCCAATCGGCACGCGCGAGGGCGTATGCTAGTCCAAAAGGGACGCTGCGGCGAAGCAAACAGTTGCCAGCGACGCGCTAAGCAATCTCGGGTACGGCAGGCAAAAGCCGCCATCTCTGGCGGCTTTTGCTCTTGCGGCGTATCAAGCACTCTTCGCTAGCTTGCGAATATGCAGCCGCTGCTACTCGGCCGCACTTCGCACGGCCCGACTATTATGCGAGTTGGACGTCGACCGCATCGGACCGCACGCAACGTGTTGTGCGGCAGTGTTAATCGATTTCGATTTCCCGACCCGTCAGTTCACCGTCACCGCCTGATACGCATTCACCTTGAAGTTCGCGGCGCTAGTTTTCGCGGCCTTCGGTCAGATGCGGCAACGGTCTTAGGTGGTCGTAAACTTGCGTTGTATTGCGTTTATCAACCCACTGGCCGCAGCCCTTGCATCGGTAAAAATGCTCGGCTTCGCCGGACGGTGGATCGCCCCGGTTTTCGCCAAGAAATTTTCCGCGATTTGTCATCGGTCTCGATACCACGTTTGGCGCAAGCGCGCTGGCGCGCATTGCGGCAAAGGCCGATGCGCCAGATGACCGTGGCCGCGCGGCTCAATGAGATGGCGGAAGTGATCTATCTGCGGCGCTAGATTAGGTGGCCTGCGATGCTTGAGACGTCTGCTGTTGCGCCTCTTGCTGTCCGGCTTCAATCTCGGCGGCTTGTTCGTGATAGCGCGCGGCCTGCGCGCGCAGATTTTCCGCCGTCACCTGATCGCTCATCTGATACGCAAGTTCCAAACATAATTCCGCTTGCGTGCGAAAATACTTCGCGTCGCGCATGCGCGTCCTCCAACTATCTTGTCTTTTTGATCGTTTGCCCGGGTGAGCTAGTTGCAGCTCATCTGCACTTTTGTTTTTTGTGCGGTGCCGATCATCTCGGCATCCTTGGGGCGCGTATCAAGTAAACGGTAACCTTTATGTCAGGTTCCGTACATAATGCCAGTTTTTGAAAATAAAGGCTAGGAGGAAAGCAGCCGGTCGTAATGCGCCTTGACCGTGCCATAGCACTCGCAGGTTCCCTTTTTCAGGCCCGCAATGTCCAGCAGACGGATGTTGCCGCGGCTGTATTTGACCAAACCGGCTTTCTGCAACGTGTTGGCGATAATCGACACGCTCGGCCGCCGCACGCCCAGCATCTGCGCGAGGAATTCCTGCGTCAGCGTCAGGTCGTCGCTG
>JBAUHH010000185.1:0-4938 GCA_049680165.1 Pseudolabrys sp. | reverse complement strand
CTCCGCCCATTCCACCGTCGGCGGATCGGCGCGCTCGCCGGCGAGAAACAGCGTGCGGAATTTCGACAGATCGTATTTGCCGATGAACGCGCCCTTCGGGTCTTCCTTCTTGATGGCGCGGAACGCGGTCGGCGCGGTGAACAGCGCCACCGCCTTGTGATCGGCGACCACGCGCCAGAACGCGCCGGCGTCGGGCGTGCCGACCGGCTTGCCCTCGTACATGACGGAGGTGCAGCCGTGAAAGAGCGGCGCGTAGACGATGTAGGAGTGGCCGACCACCCAGCCGATGTCGGAGGCGCACCACCAGGTCTCGCCCGGATCGACGCCGTAGAGATATTGCATCGACCACTTCAGCGCGACGAGATGCCCGCCATTGTCGCGCACCACGCCTTTCGGGATGCCGGTCGTGCCGGAGGTATAGAGAATGTAGAGCGGATCGGTGGCGAGGACGGGTACGCACTCCGAAGTCTTGGCGTAATTGACCGCGTGCTCCCAGACTTTCTTCCAGTCGTGGTCGCGGCCTTCGACCATCGTGGCCTCGCATTGCGGGCGCTGGAGGATCAGGCAGGCGTCGGGCTTGTGTTTGGCGAGGCTGATGGCGTCGTCGAGCAGCGGCTTGTACGGCACCACACGCTGCCCCTCGATGCCACAGCTCGCGGACAAAATGACTTTCGGCTTGGCGTCGTCGATGCGGGTGGCAAGCTCCTTGGGCGCGAAGCCGCCGAACACCACCGAATGCACCGCGCCGATGCGCGCGCAGGCGAGCATCGCGATGACGGCTTCCGGCACCATCGGCATATAGAGGATGACGCGGTCGCCTTTCTGCACGCCGAAGTCGCGCAGCATGGCGCCGAGCAGTTGCACTTCGGACAAAAGGCGGCCGTAGGTGAAGACGCGCTTGGTGTTGGTGACGGGGGAATCGTAGATCAGCGCCGCCTGGTCGTTGCGGCCGGCGAGCACATGACGGTCGATGGCGTTGTAGCAGGTGTTGCACACCGCGCCGGTGAACCAGCGGCCGTAGATGCCTTCGTTCGGGTCGAAGATTTTCTTCGGCTGCTCGATCCAGTCGATCGCCAGCGCGGCCTCGCCCCAGAAGCCTTCCGGGTCGCGCTGCCAGCGCGCATAGATGTCGTGATAGCGGCTCGCGCGGGCGTCCATTTTCTTGTTCCTCCGTCGCCCATTCTGCGCGGGCTGTGCAGCATTGCAAATGCTGTCATTGCCGGACATAGCTCGTCGAAGACGGGCGTAAACACCCTTTCGCTCCGGCAATCCATCATGCAAAGAAGATGGACCCCCGGGTCAAGCCCGGGGTGACGTTTTCGGGAAACGCGCGCCCGCCGTGGCCATCATCACCGATCCCCTCTTCTACTTGGTCGCGATTCCCGCCGTGACCGCGCTCGGCCTGTCGAAGGGCGGATTTTCGGGGCTCGGCACGCTCGCGGTGCCGCTGATGGCGCTCGCCGTCTCGCCGGTGCAGGCGATGGGCATCCTGGTGCCGATTTTGCTGACGCAGGACGTGGTGACGCTGTGGTCGTACCGGCGCACGTGGGACGCGAACGTGCTCAAGATCATGATCCCGGGGCAGATCGCGGGCGTCTGCCTCGCCTGGGCGCTGGCGGCTTACGTGCCCGACGCGGCAATTCGACTGGCTGTCGGCGTCATCGCGGTGAGCTTCACGCTCAACCACTGGCTCGGCGTCAGCGCGCTGCTGCGCATGCGGCCGACGCCGTTCGCCGGCTTCATGTGGGGCGGCGCGTCGGGCATCGGCTCGTTCCTGGCGAATTCGGGCGCGCCGCCGTTCCAGATCTACGTGCTGCCGCAGAAGCTCGAGAAGGAAACCTTCGTCGGCACCTATTCGGTGTTCTTCGCTTGCAGCAACGCGCTCAAGGTCGCGCCCTATTTCATGCTCGGGCAATTGAGCGCGCCGAACATGCAGACCTCGTTGACGCTGCTGCCGCTCGCCATCCTCACCAACATCGCCGGCGTGTGGCTGGTGCGGCGCACGCCGGCGGAATTCTTCTACCGCATCGTCTACGCGCTGATTTTCCTGATCGGGCTCGAGCTGATCTACACCGGCATCATGGGGCTGGTGCGCGGCTGAAACGGCAAAGGGCCCGGCGTTTGCCGGGCCCTGCTTCGCGATTGCACTCGCCTAGTGGATCTTCGCCTTGCCTTCGCCATGCACGCCCGCGCCGGTCGTGGTGCGATGACCGGGCGCATAAGCGCGCGCCGAGCCCTTGACGCCCGTCTGCGCCTTGAGGTGGCCGGGCGCATAACCGGACGCGCCGGCCTGGCCGTTTACGGAGCCGTTCGTCTGCATCTGATGACCGGGCGTGCTGGCCGATACGCCGGCATTGCCGCCCGCGTTGATGGAGGCCGCGAGCACCGGTGCGCTCGACAAAGCCAGCGCGGCGGTGGCAATTGCAACCATTCGGAACTTCGAGTTCATCATCGCTCTCCTTTTGAAGATTGTGCGCATCTGGCCAACGCCAGGCGCACCGTGTCGTTCCGACATTCGTCGCGCGGAACTCGATTGATTGCGCGCCCCGCCCGTGTAATTTCGCAGAAAGGGAACCGGCCGCGTCCGATGGCCGCAATTTTGCCGATGCGCCAATGATCAACTTGAAACCGGCCGCGACCGCGCCGACACCGTGCAAGATCTGCGGCGCGCCGGCGCCGCAGATCGGCGTCGTGGATTTCAACAGGAACTGCGACATACCCAACAGCACGCGGCTGCCGCCGTCGGGCACGCTGGTGCATTACCGCCAGTGTTCGTCCTGCGGCTTCATGTTCACCGACTCCTTCGACGACTGGAGCCAAAGCGACTTCAAGGCGCACATCTACAACGACGATTATCTCGGCGTCGATCCGGACTACGTGTCGGTGCGGCCGCGCGGCAATGCGGCGGCGGTGCAGCAACTGTTCGGCGCGCAAAAGGCCGACGTGCGCCTGCTCGACTACGGCGGCGGCAACGATGTCCTGTGCGCCGACTTGCGCGCGGCCGGATTTGCCGTGGCGCAAACCTACGATCCCTTCGTCGCCGATTTCGCGCGGCGGCCGGAAGGCAAATTCAACCTCATCACCTGCTTTGAAACGCTCGAGCACATGCCCGATCCGATGAGTGGCATCGCCGACATCCTGGCCAGCCTGGACGAGCCGGGCCTCGTCCTGTTCTCCACGCTGCTGCAACCGCAGGACATCGACCGGCTCGGCCTGAGCTGGTGGTATGTCGGGCCGCGCAACGGCCACGTTTCGCTGTTCAGCCGCAAGGCGCTGGGGCTGGCCTGGGAACGGCACGGCTACCGCGTCGTTTCGCTCAACGACAACGCGCATATCGCCTTCCGCACGCTGCCGCTGTTTGCCAAACGGCTGGGCGGGTGATTGTCAGCGCGGGCGCGCTTTCGCTATCCTAGGTTCGGAGCTGCCATGTCGTTTGGACATAGTACGACGCGGCGGTTTTAGGGGGGACATCATGACATTTGCAATTCGCGCAACAGCATTCGTGTGCCTGTCATTAAGTGCGCTCGCACCGGCGCAAGCGGCGGTGCCGAAGGTATCGGGCACATACGCCACGATGAGCTGGCACACTTGCCAGACCGTCGTCGTCACGCCCAAGAGTGTGGTGTCCAAGGTCGGCAACCCGATAACGGTTCAGGGAATCGGCGGATTTACGTTGCAAACCGGGACGTTCGCCACGCCCGGAGGCGGCTCGAGTTCGGCGGTCACCAACGTTCAGCCGACCAGCACCGTGAGCTTTGTGACGGTCGTCAATCATTCAAACTTTCAAGCGGTCACGAGCGTCGAGAACAACCTGAACGCCGGCACGCCCACTGGAGCGTCCGGGATGGTCAGCATGAGTGTCGGCACCGTGACTTTTCCGGCGACCGCGGCCTCATCAGGAACGGCCACGGCCTCGTCGAACGAAACGCTGGGTCATTCGATCCGGTTTCCTGGTGACAACGGCGCCATCAGCCATCATGTGAACGGTGCGCAACAGGCCGCGTTCAGCCTCACCCAGACGAGCGCGACCATCGGCGGCAAGACCTACGACATGAGCTTCGGGAACGTGCAGGCCGGCGTGGCCCGCACGATCAACCTGATCCGGCAGCCGGGAGCGAATGAGTACTGCATCGATGGGATGACGCTGACGAAGCAATAACTGCGGCACGTTTGCCTTACCAATCGGATCATGGCCGGGATTGACCTGCTACGGACCGAAGCGTCCTTTGGCAACGCTGCGCCAAAAATTCCTCGGCGGGCGAAGGCCCGGCCATCCCGCCTAGAGTCTGAGTCATTCGAATTGCATCGATCCATTATCCGCTCGTCCCCGCGAAAGCGGGGACCCAGGGCCAAAACACTGGATTCCCGCTTTCGCGGGAATGAGCGGAGAAAGAGCCGCTTCGATCTGAATTGACCATATTCTAGGCTGCCAAATCTTAGCGCTCCTTCGTGATCGCCGGGATGGGCGGGCGATGACAATCGGATTTTTGGCGGCTAGCTTTGGCGTCATGAAAAGCGCCTACGACACCGACCTCGACCGCAACCCGGCCAATTTCCAGCCGCTGACGCCGCTCACGTTCCTCGCGCGCGCGGCCGCCGTTTTTCCCGATCATGTCGCGGTCATCCACGGCCCGCTGCGGCGCACATACGCGGAATTTTATGCGCGCTCGCGGCGGCTCGCCTCCGCGCTCGCCAAACGCGGCATCGGGCGCGGCGATACCGTCTCGGCGATGCTCGCCAACACGCCGGCGATGCTCGAATGCCACTACGGCGTGCCGATGACGCAAGGCGTGCTCAACACGCTCAACACCCGGCTCGACGCGGCGATCATCGCCTTCTCGCTCGATCACGCCGAAGCCAAGGTCGTCATCATCGACCGCGAGTTTTCCAAGGTGATGAAGGACGCGCTCGCGCTAGCCAAGGCGAAGCCGCTGGTGA
>JBAUHH010000184.1:0-16332 GCA_049680165.1 Pseudolabrys sp. | reverse complement strand
CGGTGGCGACCGTTGCCATGGTTGGGCCGACCTGCGTGTTCGCTTTCTTCGTCGGCCGCACCTGGGACCGCTTCAAGGATGCGCCGTGGCGCGCCGCCGTCCAGGCCGGCATGGTGCCGGTGTCGCTCGGGCTGATCGCGGCGAGCGCCTTCGTTGTCGCACGTGCGGCCGACCATAGTGCGATTGCCGCCGGCGTGACGGTCGCGACTGGGGCAGTCGCCTATTTCACGCGCATCAATCCGTTGTGGCTGTTCGGGGTCGCCGGCGCGATCGGGCTAGCGGGGTGGCTGTGAGCCGGACGGCCGCAGCGCAAGAAGCGGACGACATCGCGGTCGATGTGCTGGTGGTCGGCGCGGGCGCCGGCGGCATGACTGCGGCGCTGGTGTGCGCCATGCACGGGCTCGATGTTCTGCTGTGCGAGAAGTCGGCGCAGGTCGGCGGCACCACCGCGACGTCCGCCGGCACGATCTGGGTGCCCGACACCAGGCAGAGCCGCGACGCCGGTTTCACCGACAATCTCGACGAGGCGCGGCGTTATCTCGACGCGGTGATCGGCGTGGCCACGGACGACCGCCGCGAGGTCTACCTGCAAACCGCGCCCGCCGTGGTCGATTATCTCGCGCGCCACAGCGAGGTGAAATTCTCAGTTTACATGAAGCATCCTGACTATCTCGCCAATCGTCCGGGCGCGACACTCGGCGGCCGCGCGCTGGCGCCGCTGCCGTTCGATGGCCGCGTGCTCGGCGCGGATTTCGAGTTGTTGCGGCCGCCGATCGGCGAATTCATGGCGCTCGGCGGCATGATGATCGGCCGCGATGACATCGCGCCGCTGACGCGGCCGTTTTTCTCCTTCGCCGCGTTTCGCAAGGCCGCGTCGCTGGTGATGCGGCAGGTCGCGGATCGATTGCGCTACCGGCGCGGCACAAGGCTGCTGATGGGCAATGCGCTGGCGGCGCGGCTGTTCTACAGCCTGCGGCGCAACAACGTGCCGGTCTGGCTCGACGCGCCACTGCACGAGCTCACGCTGTCTGACGACCGCGTTACCGGCGCGGTGCTTTCCGTCGCGGGCAAGCGGCGGCGGGTGAGCGCGCGCCTCGGCGTCGTGCTGGCGACCGGCGGTTTCGGCGGCAGCGTCGAGCGCCTGAACGATTATGTGAAGCCGCCACTTGCGCACGCGGTGGCGTTCGAGGGCGCGGCGGGTGACGGCATGCGCGTTGCGCGCGCTGTCGGCGCGGCGGTCGAGGACGATCACGTTTCGCCGGCGTTCTGGACGCCGGTTTCCGAGACGGCCTGGATGAATTGCGGGCGCGGCGCCTATCCGCATTTGTCGCTCGACCGCGCCAAGCCCGGTTTGATTGCGGTGAACGCGGCCGGTCTTCGTTTCGTCGATGAAGCAGTGTCGTACCATGATTTCGTTTTGGGAATGCACCGCTCGCATGAAAGCGTGCCGACCATCCCGGCGTGGCTGATCTGCGACCGGGACTTCATCCGTAAGTATGGCCTGGGCCGCATTCCGCCGGCGCCGCGCAATCTGCGCCGCCACATCGCGAGCGGTTATCTTATCGCGGCGGATTCGCTCGGCGCGCTCGCCGCCAAAACCGGCGTCGATGCGACGGGCTTAAACGCGAGCGTCGAACGGCACAATCGTTTTGCCGAGACCGGCGACGACGAGGACTTCGGCAAAGGCTCAACCGAGTTCGACCGCAACAACGGCGACGTAACTCACAAACCCAATCCGTGCCTCGGGCGGATCGAGCGCGCGCCGTATTACGCCATGCCGGTCTATCCGAGCACGCTCGGCTCGAGCGTCGGCCTGAAGACGGATGCCGACGGCCGCGTGCTGTCGGCGAGCGATGAGGCGATTGCCGGCTTGTTCGCGTGCGGCAACGACATGGCCTCGATCATGCGCGGCAATTATCCGGGGCCCGGCATCACGCTCGGGCCGGCGCTGGTGTTCGCCTATCGCGCGGCGCTGGCAATCGCGGCGAAGCCGTAGGCCGCGCTATTCGGCTGGCGAGGTCGCCGGCGGCCGCGGTGTTTGCGGTGCGATCTGGTCGACCGGTCCCTTGGATTTCCTCATTCCCCGCAGCCACAGGAATATCTGCGCGCCGATCAGAACGCAGCAGAGCCCGACGAACACCGCGCTGATCGGCCGCTCGACGAACACGCCGAGGTCGCCGCGCGAGATAAGCATGGCGCGGCGGAAATTTTCCTCGAAGCGCGGGCCGAGCACGAAACCGAGCAAAATTGGCGCCGGGTGGAAGCCGAGCAACAGCAGAATGTATCCGAAGACGCCGATCACCATCGTTTCGCCGACCTGGAACATGTCGTTGTTGGCGCCGTAAACGCCGATGCAGACGAAGAAGAGGGCGCTTGGGTAAAGGTATTTGTAGGGAACGGTCAGCAGTTTCACCCACAGGCCGATCATCGGCACGTTCAAAATCACCAGCGCGATATTGCCGACCCAGAAGCTCGCGATCAGGCCCCAGAAGATATCCGGATGCTGGCTGATAAGCTGCGGGCCCGGCACGATGCCCTGAATCATCAGGGCGCCGAGCAGCAGCGCCATGGTCGTGTCGCCCGGAATGCCAAGACTCATGGTGGGGATGAAGTCGCCCTGCACAGACGAATGGGTCGAGGCTTCTGGGCAGGCAACCCCCTCGATCGCGCCGCGGCCAAACCGCTCGGGTGTTCGCGAGATTTTCTTTTCCGTGGCGTAGGAGACGAACGACGCGATGGTCGGACCGGTACCCGGAATGAGCGCACACAGGCTGCCGATCAGGGTGCCACGGAACATCGGCATGATCGACTTCTTCAAATCGGCGCTACTTGGCCACATGTCGCGAACGCGCACGTTCGAGTACTTCAGGTCGATCTTGATTTCCTGGTTGATGCTCTTCATGAACTCGGCGATACCGAACAGGCCGAGAGCGAGCGCGACGATTTCCACGCCGTCGTAAAGCTCGAGAATTCCGAACGAGAGCCGTGGCACGCCGGTCTCGAGGTCGGCGCCGACCAGACCGATCAGCAGGCCGAGCACGGTCATGGCGATCCCCTTGAGCGGCGAACCGCGCGCCAGCGTCGAACCCGCCAACAAGCCGAGCAACATCAGCGAACACACCTCGGCTGGACCGAATTGCAACGCGACCTGCACCAAGACCGGCGCGAGGAAGATCATCTCGGTGATGCCCCAGGAGGCGCCGACGAATGACGATATGACCGTGATGCCGAGCGCGGTGCCCCCCTTGCCCTGTTTGGTCAATGGATAGCCGTCCAGACATGTCACTGCGTGCGGTGGATGACACGGCAAGTTCAAAAGGATGGAGCAGATCGCGCCGCCGTATTGGCCGCCGTAATAAATGCCGGCGAGCATCAGGATCGCGGCAACGGGTTTCATGCCGAACGTCAGCGGCAGCAGAATCGAAATCGTCGCCAGCGGCCCCATGCCGGGCAGTACGCCGACCATGTTGCCGACGAGCACGCCGAGAATGCACCACATGAGATTGTGCGGCTCAAGCGCGACCCCGAAGCCGTAGGTCAGGTCCGTCAGTGCCGTTTCAATCACGAAAGCCCCCACTTCAAGACTGGCATCGGCATTTTCAGGAGATAGGAGAACAGAACGACACCGAAAACGGTGACGCCCGCAGCCAAGACCGCGGCGCCCTTGACTGTGGTCGAGCGGTCACCCAGCGCGGAAACGAAGACACACGCGAATGTCGCGGGCACCAGCCCGCCAATTTTTCCAAAAATAATGAATAGAGCCGGGCCAGCCAGGATGCAGAACCAGCCGCGCCATTCGAGCTTTTCGGGGAGAACGGTGTCGTCGCCGTCGACGTTCACGCCGAGTGAAGTGCCGGCAATCAGCAACCCGAGGAAAATCAGGAGGATGCCGAGGGCGACCGGAAAAAAACCGGGGCCCATCTGACGCAAGGTGCCGATGTTGTAATTTTGGCCTTCGATTGCGGCGATCAGGCCAAGCAGGATCATCAGCCCGCCAGCGTAATAATCCTTCTTTATCTTGAGCATGTGCCGCAAGTGGGGATCCTCTCTGTGGCTTTTTTGCCCAATAGATAGTGCCTCCTGTCAACGGTCAATATGCCGGGGCGGCAGGGACTTTATCGGGAACGAACTCTCCAGTGAAAACCCGCGAAAGTGCGACAAACTCCCTGTCTCCACGCAACAATTGCGGGGTACCGGTCGTTCCGTGGGTGCGGAACCTTTGTCGCATGGAGGTCAGGCGGCCGAAATCGACAGCGCGCCCGCGATCAGCAGGGCGATGAGCACGCAGAAGATTGTGATGTTGACGTCCCACTGCCGCGCGATGAGGGGCACGGGGGCGGCGAACGGTTGATAGCCGTTGTCATCATAGGCGCCTCCGCCGTAGATCGGCATGCAGATCGCGGCTCCGAAAAACGCCAGATAGACGATGGCGCCCACGATGGCGGCAAGATAGAGCCGCTCGACCGCCATCGGCCCGGGCGTCCAGATCAGGGCGAGAGAGAGCAAGCCGAAGCCGGAATAGCTCAGAATCTGCCAGACGACGTGGAAGCGGGCGTGCGGCGTCCACTTCGGATTGGTCGCGTGCGTCTTGTTGAAGTCGGCGAGGATGGTGTTGAACCCGTAACCGATGGCAACCAATGTGAGCAGGATGCGGGCGATGAGATTGTGGTCGAACACACTGAGCATTGGCATCCCCCTTGGTGTCTTTCTTGGACGTTCTTCTTGGTCCGGTTTCCGATATTAGCAGGCGCCGCCGCCGGTCGAACGATTTCCCGTCACATTCCGTGTGCAATCCAGGTGTCCGGCGGCGCGCCAAACACGTGTATATGTCTGGAATATTTGCAGTAATTGATTGTTTGTCGGACGGCCGCGTTCTAGATATTGCGCCTAGCGTAAACTTGCCCATCTCTGGAATTCGGGGAGCAAAGGGACCTCGACTGCGCCAGTATCACGACCTGATGGAACGCATCCTTGCCGATGGGGTCGAGAAACGCGACCGCACCGGCGTCGGCACCTTTTCGGTGTTCGGTCATCAGATGCGTTTCGACCTCGCTGACGGCTTCCCGCTGCTGACGACCAAGAAGCTGCATCTCAAATCGATCGTGCACGAGCTGCTCTGGTTCCTCGCCGGCGACACCAACATCAAATATCTGCAAGAGCACGGCGTGCGCATTTGGGACGAGTGGGCCGACGAGCGCGGCGATCTCGGTCCGGTGTATGGGCAGCAATGGCGCTCCTGGCCCGCGCAAGACGGCAAGACCATCGACCAGATCGGCAATGTGATCGGGATGATCAAGCGCAATCCGGATTCACGGCGGCTGATCGTCACCGCGTGGAATCCGGCCGACGTCGACAAGATGGCGCTGCCGCCGTGTCATTGCCTGTTTCAATTCTATGTCGCCGCCGGCAGGCTCTCGTGCCAGCTCTACCAACGTTCGGCCGATGTGTTTCTCGGCGTGCCGTTCAATATCGCATCCTACGCGCTGCTCACGCTGATGGTGGCGCAGGTGACGGGCTACAGGCCCGGCGACTTCATCCATACGTTCGGCGACGCACATTTGTATCTCAACCACCTCGAGCAAGCGCGGCTGCAGCTTTCGCGCGAGCCGCGCCGGCTGCCGACGATGCGGCTCAACCCGGCGGTGAAGGACATCTTCGCGTTCCGTTACGAAGATTTCGTGCTCGAGCACTACGATCCGCATCCGCATATAAAAGCGGAGGTAGCTGTGTGAGCGCGAGCGAGGCGTCGTCACCTAACATCGTTCTCGTCGCCGCCATCGGCGAGAACAATGTCATTGGATTCGAAGGTGCGCTGCCGTGGCACCTGAAATCGGATCTGGCGCATTTTCGCGCGCTCACGATCAACAAGCCCGTGGTGATGGGGCGCAAGACGTTCACGTCGATCGGAAAGCCGCTCAAGGACCGCACCAACATCGTGATCACGCGCGACCTGAGCCTGCTCGCGCCGCCGGGCGTGGTGCTGGCCACAACCATCGATGCCGCGATCTCGACTGCGTTCGCGGATGCGCAAAAGCGCGGCGTCAGGGAGATCATGATCATCGGCGGCAGCGACATTTTCAACGCCATGATGCCGTTCGCCGACCGGCTCGAAATCACCCACGTGCACCATTCACCGCCCGGCGACGTGCTGTTTCCGCCGATCGACCCCGCTGTCTGGGAAGAGGTATCGCGGCAAGAGCATCCGGCCGGCCCGAAAGACAGCGCCAGCTTCGCGGTTGCGGTTTATTCAAGGCGCTAACCGGCGCTAACCGGCGCCAAATGACGCGATGCGCGGCATGAACGCGCGTTGTAACGGTGCCCTGCGTCCCCTATAACCCGTCCCGGCAACGGTCCGCCCGGCGTCAGAGCCGGCGTGAGGAGTGATTTCAATGCCTTGGAGTAATCAGGGA
Source organism: Pseudolabrys sp. (assembly GCA_049680165.1). GTDB lineage: Bacteria > Pseudomonadota > Alphaproteobacteria > Rhizobiales > Xanthobacteraceae > Pseudolabrys. The sequence goes on along the minus strand of JBAUHH010000184.1, from coordinate 9,922 downwards.
GGCGGCGGACCGTGGGGTTCGGGAGGCAAGGGGCCGTGGGGCTCCGGGCCGCAATCGTCAGGCCCGACGCCGCCCGATCTCGAAGAAATCCTGCGCCGCAGCCAGGACAAATTGCGCCGTGTGCTGCCGGGCGGAAATCTCGGGGGGCGCGGCTTCGCGCTGCTCGCGCTGGCGGCGCTCGCGCTGTGGGGCTTTTCCGGCTTCTTCCGCGTCGAGCCCGATGAGCTCGGCGTCGTGCTGCGGTTCGGCCGTTACGACCGCGACGTCAAGCCGGGCCTCAACTATCACCTGCCGTTTCCGATTGAGAGCGCGCTGACGCCGAAGGCGCTACGCGTCAACAAGATCGATGTCGGCATGCGCGTATCGGAAGACCTTCGCCGCGGCTCCGCCGTGCGCGACGTTCCGGAAGAAAGCCTGATGCTTACCGGCGACGAAAACATCGTCGATGTCGACTTTTCGGTATTCTGGGTGGTCAAGCCGAACGGCGTGAGCGAATACCTGTTCAACATCCAGAATCCGGAAGGCACGGTGAAAGCAGTGGCGGAAGCCGCGATGCGGGAGGTGATCGGGCGCAGAAACATCGCGCCGATTCTGACCGGTGCGCGGCAAACGATCGAAGCCGCCGTGCACGATCTTATCCAGGGTACGCTCGATAAGTACGGAGCCGGCGTGCAAATCACGCAGGTTCAGTTGCAGAAGGTCGATCCGCCGTCACAGGTGATCGACTCTTTCCGCGACGTGCAGGCGGCGCGAATTGACGCCGAGCGCGCGCAAAACGAAGCGCAAACTTACGCCAACCGGGTCATCCCCCAGGCGCGGGGCCATGTGGCGCAAATCACGCAGGCAGCGGAGGCCTACAAGCAGCAGACCGTCGCAGAAGCAACCGGCCAGACCGCGCGCTTTCTGAAAATCTACGAGCAATACATCAAGGCCCCGGACGTCACGCGCGAACGAATGTATCTCGAGACGATGGAGCGCGTGCTTGGACGCACCAGCAAGATTATTCTCGATCCGGGCGTCGGCGGCGCCGGCGGTATCGTGCCCTATCTCCCGCTCAACGCGCTCGCGGTGCCGAGCCAACCGCAACCGCCGCAATCGCAGCAGTCACAGCAATCGCAATCGTCGGAGAGCCGCAAATGAGGCTCAATGTCACCGGCGGCGTCATCCTGGTTCTCGTTCTGGCCGCGCTCGTTGTCGGCTATAGCTCGCTCTTTACAGTCTACCAAACGCAACAAGCGCTGGTGCTGCGGCTCGGTCAGCCGCTGCCACCGATCACCACGCCGGGTCTGCACGTGAAAGCGCCGTTTATCGACTCCGTCGTTTACATTGACAAGCGTATCCTCGATCTCGAATCGCCGTCGCAGGAAGTAATCGCGTCGGACCAGAAACGTCTCGTGGTCGATGCCTTCGCGCGTTATCGCATCAGCAACGCACTGAAATTCTATCAGTCAGTCGGTTCGATCGACGCGGCCAATCAGCGACTCTCGACGATGTTGACGTCGCGCTTGCGCCGCGTTCTGGGCGAAGCCACGTTCATCCAGATCGTTCGCGACGAGCGCCCGCAGCTGACGCAAAGCATTCGCGAACAGCTCGATCACGAAACCGGAGCATTCGGCATCTCCGTTGTCGACGTGCGCATCCGCCGTGTCGATCTGCCAGAGCAGAACACCCAGGCCGTTTATCAGCGCATGCAGACCGAGCGTCAGCGTGAAGCCGCGGAGTTTCGCGCGCAAGGCGCCCAGCGCGCGCAGGAGATCCGTTCTCGCGCCGACCGAGAGGTGACGGTGCTGGTCGCGGAGGCGACGTCGAAATCCGAGCAGATCCGCGGCGAAGGCGACGCCACCCGCAACCAGATTTTTGCCGACGCGTTCAACCGGGATAAGGACTTCTTCGCGTTCTACCGGTCGATGCAGGCCTACGACAACGGATTGAAGCAGAACGACACGCGCATGCTGCTGCGGCCGGACACGAACTTCTTCCGCTACTTCAACAACCCGTCGGGCAAGCCGCCGCAGGCGGCGACATCGTCCGGCGCCCCGGCTTCCGAAGCTGCGCCAAATCGCTAGCCAGACGCCCGCGCCCGCATGTCGGATTTCCTGGTCGCGCTCGGTCTCGTATTCGTGATCGAGGGCCTGGTTTTTGCGGCTTTCCCCGGCTCGGCAAAGCGGGCAATGACTTCTGTCATGGAAACGTCGGACATGCCGTTGCGGATAATCGGCATCGGCTCGGCGATATTCGGTCTGGTTCTGGTATGGTTGGTGCGCGGCTGACCGAACACTTTTCCGACTAAATCGCACACCTATTGTGCCGGGCCGCGACGCCCTTGAATCCCCACCGGGACGGGGGCAGTGTCGCGCCACGGTTTTCGAGGAGAACTGACGTTCATGGGCGGCATCCTCAGACGTTTCGTTGCCAACTCACGCCGGCCTGCCGTCGCGGTTTTCGCCGCTGCGGCAATCGCTTGGCCTGGTTTCGTACTTCCGGCCGCCGCACGCGGCCCGGATGGCATCGCCGACGTCGCCGAGCAGGTCATCGACGCGGTCGTCAACATCTCTACCAAGCAGACCGTCGATCTGCGCAGCGGGCAGATGCCTCAGCTGCCGCCCGGCTCCCCGTTCGAGGAGTTCTTCGAGGAATTCTTCAAGAATCGCCGCGGCGGACAGGGTGGCCAAGGCGGCCAGGGTGGCGAAAACACCGACCGTACGCCGCGCCGGGTCAATTCGCTGGGCTCCGGCTTCATCATCGATCCGTCCGGCATCGTGGTGACGAACAATCACGTCATCGCCGATGCCGACGAGGTCAACGTCATCCTTAACGACGGCACGACAATCAAGGCCGAGATCATCGGGCGCGATCAGAAGACCGATCTCGCGGTGCTCAAGATCAAGACCGACCACCCGCTCAAGGCGGTGAAATTCGGCGACAGCGACAAGCTTCGACTCGGCGAATGGGTGATCGCGATCGGCAATCCGTTCAGCCTCGGCGGCACGGTGACGGCCGGCATCGTCTCGGCGCGCAACCGCGACATCAATTCCGGGCCCTACGACAACTACATTCAGACCGATGCCGCCATCAATCGCGGCAATTCCGGCGGCCCGCTGTTCAACCTCAATGGCGACGTGATCGGCGTGAACACGGCGATCATCTCGCCGTCCGGCGGCTCGATCGGCATAGGCTTTGCGGTGCCGTCGAAGACGGTCGTGCCCGTGATCGCGCAATTGCGCGAATTCGGTGAAACCCGGCGCGGCTGGCTCGGCGTGCGCATTCAGCAGGTGACCGACGACATCGCCGAGAGCCTCAACATCAAGCCGCCGCACGGCGCGCTGATCGCCGGCATCGACGAGAAGGGACCGGCGAAGCCCGCGGGCATCGAGCCCGGCGACGTGATCGTGAAGTTCGACGGCCGCGATATCAAGGAGATGCGCGATCTGCCCCGCATCGTCGCCGACACGCCGGTCGGCAAGGACGTGCAGGTCACCGTGATCCGCAAGGGCAAGGAAGAGATCAGGACGGTGAAGCTCGGCCGGCTCGAGGACGGCGAGAAGAATGCCGCGCTGGCGGCCAAGAAGAATGACGCGGCGTCGACGCCCGATGAAAAGTCCACCGTCAAGAAAACGCTTGGGCTCGATCTCGCCAATCTCAGCGATGACCTACGCAAGCGCTACCGGATCAAGGACAAGGTGAAGGGCGTGGTGATCACCGGCGTCGAGACGAATTCCCCCGCGGCGGAGAAGCGCCTGGTCCCCGGCACGGTCATCGTCGAATTGCAGCAGGAGCCGGTGAGCAACGCCGCCGACGTGCAGGCGCGCATCGACAAGCTGAAGAAGCAGGGCGTCAAGACCGCGATGCTGCTGGTCGCCAATGCCGACGGCGATACGACCTTCGTGGCGCTGAGCTTGAAGTAGTTTCGTCATCCTGAGGTGGCCGCGGAGCGGCCCTCGAAGGGGGACGGCTCTGCACGTTCCGGCCGTCGTCCTTCGAGGCTCGCTTCGCTCACACCTCAGGACGACGGCGCGACTTCCACGAACTCTTCTTTCTTGTATCCCTGCGCGTAGAGCAACGCGGTCAGATCGCCATGCTCAATGCGCATCGGCGCGGCCTCCGCCACTTTCGGCTTGGCGTGATAGGCGACGCCGAGGCCAGCTTCCGCGATCATGGCCATGTCGTTGGCGCCGTCGCCGATCGCCATCGTCTCGTCTTTTGCAAGTCCAAGCTTTTGCCGCAACTCGATCAGCGTCGCACGCTTGCTGTCGCGGCCGAAGATCGGCTCGGTCACTGCACCGGATAATTTGCCGTTATCGGCGAGCAAAGTGTTGGCGCGATTCTCTTTAAAGCCGATCATTGTCGCGATGCGGTCGGTGAACAGCGTGAAGCCGCCCGACACCATACAGGTATAGGCGCCGTTCGCGCGCATGGTCGCGACCAGCATGCGCGCGCCGGGCGTGAGCTTGATGTGCTTTTCCAGTACGTCATCGATTGCCGTCACCGGCAGGCCTTTGAGCAGCGCGACGCGCTCGCGCAACGCCGGCTCGAACGCGATCTCGCCGCGCATGGCGCGCTCGGTGATGGCGGCGACGTGCGCTTTCAGGCCGGCGTAATCGGCGAGTTCGTCAATGCATTCCTGCCCGATCATGGTCGAATCCATGTCGGCAAGAAAAAGCTTCTTGCGGCGCCCGGCCGCCGGCTGGATGACGACATCGACCGGCGCGTTAATCGTATTTCGCACCTTGCTAGCCAACGCGCGTTGGTCCACGCCCGCTTCCGGGATAAAGGGAATGTCGGCGGCGGCAGCGCTGCCAAGCCAAAGCGCAGCGCCGGCATTCGGCAACGCGCTGCGGGCGCGCTCGATCGTCGCCGCATCGAGCGCGGCCGGAAGTGCGGTCAGGGTGGCGACATGGGTCATGCGGCGATGCAAGGCGCGACCAAAGCGGTGCTTATTGCAGGGCCGACCGCGAGCGGCAAGTCGGCGCTGGCGCTGCAGCTTGCTGGGGCGCTCGGCGGCGCCATCATCAATGCCGACTCCATGCAGGTCTATCGTGACCTGCGCATCATCACCGCACGCCCGAGCGAAGAGGAGGAGCGGTCCGCGCCGCACCATCTCTACGGCCACGTCGATGCGGCGGTGAACTATTCCACCGGGCAATGGCTGCGCGACGTTGCGGCCGTGCTCGATGGGGTCAAGGCCGCGGGTCGCATTCCGATCCTGGTCGGCGGCACTGGGCTTTATTTCAAGGCATTGACCACGGGGCTTGCCGCGGTGCCACCGATCCCGCCCGATATTCGTGCCGGCGTGCGTGGGCGGCTGGAAAGCGAGGGCGTCCGACCGCTCTACGACGAGCTGTTGCAGCGTGACCCCGTAACCGCGCACCGGCTGATGCCGAACGACAGATCGCGCATCAGCCGCGCGCTGGAAGTCGTGCTGGCGACGGGCCGCTCTTTGTCGGACTGGCATCGCGAGGGCATGCCGGCGCTGATTGATCCGCAGCACACGGTGAAGGTCTTTCTCACCTGCGAACGCGCAGAGCTGGTACGGCGGATTGGGGCGCGCTTCGACGCCATGCTCGAGGCGGGCGCGCTCGACGAGGTGACGGCGCTTGCCGAGCGCAAGCTCGATCCGACGCTGCCGGCGATGAAGGCGCACGGCGTGCCGTGGCTGATCCGCCACCTGAAGGGCGAGATTGCCCGCGAAGCAGCGGTCGAAGGGAGCAAGATGGACACCCGCCGCTACGCCAAGCGGCAGCTGACCTGGTTTCGCAATCAGATGTCCGATTGGACCTGGGAAACCCCGGAAAATGCGGTCGGGGCGATCCAAAATCAGCTTTCCGGCTTGAAATGATAGCTATTTTCGCTTGACCGAGGCTTTATCGCCCCCTATAACACCGCGCAATGAAAGTGCGGGCGAGAGCAGCGATGAGCAATAAAATTATCGTACTTAGGAGCCGGACGCGATCCAGGCGGGCCTGACAGGCTCCGCAAGGGAAGCGTCCGGACATGGCCCTCGCGGGCCTTTTTTATTGCCCGATGCGCAGCAAGACGAGCGGAAGGATGACGAGCATGACACGCGAAATGACCGGCGCCGAAATGGTGATCGAGGCGCTCGCCGACCAGGGCGTGAAACACATTTTCGGTTACCCCGGTGGCGCGGTGCTGCCGATCTACGACGCGCTGTTTGAGCAGAAGAAGGTGCAGCACATTCTCGTGCGGCACGAGCAGGGCGCGGTGCACGCGGCGGAAGGTTACGCGCGCTCGACCGGCAAGGTCGGCTGCGTGCTGGTCACGTCGGGCCCCGGCGCGACCAACGCGGTGACCGGCCTCACCGATGCGCTCTGCGACTCGATCCCGATCGTCTGCATCACCGGGCAGGTGCCGACGCATCTCATCGGCAACGACGCGTTCCAGGAATGCGACACCGTCGGCATCACGCGGCCGTGCACCAAGCACAACTATCTCGTCAAAAACATCGCCGACCTGCCGCGCGTGCTGCACGAGGCCTTCCACATCGCCGCCAGCGGCCGGCCGGGGCCGGTCGTCGTCGACATCCCGAAAGACATCCAGTTCGCCAAGGGCATGTATTCCAAGCCGAAGGATTTTCCGCACACCGGCTACAAGCCGAAGGTGAAAGGCGACATCGACAAGATCAAGCAGGCGATCGAGCTGATGGCGCACGCCAAGCGTCCGCTGTTCTACACCGGCGGCGGCGTGGTCAATTCCGGCCAGGCCGCGAGCGACCTGCTGCGCGAGCTGGTCAAGCTCACCGGTTATCCGATTACCTCGACATTGATGGGGCTCGGCGCGTTTCCGTCCGCCGACAAGCAGTGGATCGGCATGCTCGGCATGCACGGCACGCTCGAAGCCAATATGGCGATGCACGACTGCGACGTGATGATCTGCATCGGCGCGCGCTTCGACGACCGCATCACCGGAAGGCTCGATGCGTTCTCGCCCGGGTCGAAGAAGATCCACGTCGACATCGATCCATCCTCGATCAACAAGAACGTCAAGGCCGACGTGCCGATCATCGGTGACTGCGCGCACGTGCTCGAAGACATGGTGCGGCTCTGGCGCACCAGCGCCATTCATTCCGACAAGAAGGCGCTGGGCGACTGGTGGAAGCAGATCGACAAATGGCGCGCGCGCAAGTCGCTTGCCTATAGGCCGTCGAACGACATGATCAAGCCGCAATACGCCATTCAGCGGCTCTATGAGCTGACAAAGGACCGCGACACCTACATCACGACGGAAGTGGGCCAGCACCAGATGTGGGCGGCGCAGTTCTACGGCTTCCAGGAGCCGCGGCGCTGGATGACCTCAGGCGGCCTCGGCACCATGGGCTACGGCCTGCCGGCGTCTGTTGGCGTGCAGCTCGCGCACCCGAATTCGCTGGTCATCGACATTGCCGGCGAGGCCAGCGTGCTGATGACGATGCAGGAGATCTCGACGGCGGTGCAGTACCGGCTGCCGGTGAAGATCTTCATCATCAACAACAAGTACATGGGCATGGTGCGTCAGTGGCAGGAGTTGCTGCACGGCGGCCGCTATTCGGAAAGCTATTCGGAGGCGCTGCCGGATTTCGTCAAGCTCGCCGAGGCCTATCATGCCTACGGCATCCGCTGCGAGAAGCCGGGCGACCTCGACCATGCCATCAAGGAAATGATCGACGTCGACAAGCCGGTGCTGTTCGACTGCGTGGTCGATCCGAACGAGAACTGCTTCCCGATGATTCCGTCGGGACGCGCGCATAACGAAATGCTGCTGGGTGACGCGGCCGAGAAGCTCGAGGACGCAATCACCGAGGAAGGCAAGGTGATGGTGTGACGGCGCAGCATCCGCTCTTTCCCTCCCCCCTTGTGGGAGAGGGTGCCGAGCGGAGGCGAAGCCGAGCGAGGCAGGTGAGGGGGCCTGTCTATCGTGGAACGCTCTGTCCCCCTCACCCGACTCGCGCTCGCTGTCGCTCCGCGCGCGCCACCCTCTCCCACAAGGGGAGAGGGAAGAAAGCAAGGACCAATGCCGTGAACGCAAATGCAAACGTGACACCGAGTACCTCTCATTATCCAGCGGCGCCGACGGCGCAGCGCGCGGAAACCCATACGCTGTCGGTGCTGGTTGACAACGAGCCCGGCGTGCTCGCGCGCGTCATCGGTCTGTTCTCCGGCCGCGGCTACAATATCGAATCGCTGACGGTGTCGGAGACCGAGCACCAGAAGCACCTGTCGCTTATTACCGTCGTCACCACCGGCACGCCGATGGTGATCGAGCAGATCAAGAACCAGCTCGACCGGCTGGTGCCGGTGCATCGCGTGACCGACATGACGCTCGGCGGCAACGCCATCGAGCGCGAGCTCGCGATGGTGAAAGTGCGCGGCAAGGGCGAGCACCGGGTCGAGGCCTTGCGCTTGGCGGACGCCTTCCGCGCCCGCGTGATCGACGCCTCGACCGAAAGCTTCGTGTTCGAGATCACCGGCAAGAGCGACAAGATCGACCAGTTCGTCGAACTGATGCTGCCGCTCGGGCTGGTCGAGGTTTCGCGCACCGGCATCGTCGCCATCGCGCGCGGGCCGGGGGAGATGTAAGCGCGGCGCTGGTGACGCAATGCCGATCGAACTTTTTCTCGCGCAGGTCGTGTTCGCGAGCGTGATGGCTTTTACGCCCGGTCCCAACAATGTCCTGCTGGCGGCGTCCGGCGTGAATTTCGGTTTCATGCGGACGATGCCGCATATGGTCGGCGTCACGATCGGCTTCGATGTGTTGCTGATCGCCGGAGGAGTGGGGGTCGGCTTTCTGTTCACCGCGTTCCCGGCCTTGCAAACAGCAATAAAAATCTGCGGCGCGATCTACATGCTGTATCTCGCCTGGAAAGTCGCGACGGCCCATCAAGGCGAGGCAGAAGACGGAGCGGCAGCCAAGCCTTTCACCTTCATGCAGGCCGCAGCATTCCAGTGGATCAATCCGAAGGCGCTGGTCGCTGTGATCGGCGGCATTGCGCTCTACGTGCGTCCAGGTTTTGCACGCGTCGATTTCCCGGTGATGCTCGCCGTGATGACAGCGGCGACCATCGGAGCCGTCACGCTATGGACCGGCTTTGGCGTCGCATTGCGGCGCTATCTGCGCGATCCGCGCCGTGCCCGTATCTTCAACATCGCCATGGCCGTGCTGCTGGTCTTCAGCATCGTGCCGATGGTGCTTTAAGGTCTTGATTTTCTTGCGCCAATGCCGTCTTTGCCCGCAGAAGGCTGAACAAGGGGTACCCTATCATGCGTGTTTATTACGATCGCGACGCCGACCTGAACCTGATCAAGGGCAAGAAGGTCGCCGTCATCGGCTATGGCAGCCAGGGCCACGCCCACGCGCTCAATCTGCGCGATAGCGGCGTGAAAGACGTCGCGGTCGCGTTGCGCAAGACCTCGGCCGGCGTCAAGAAGGCCGAAGCCGAGAAGTTCAAGGTGATGGAGGTCGCCGAGGCCGCGAAGTGGGCCGACGTGATGATGATGCTCACGCCCGACGAATTGCAGGGCGACATCTGGCGCGATCATATCGTCAAGAACATCAAGGACGGCGCCGCGATCATGTTCGCGCACGGCCTCAATGTGCACTTCAACCTGATCGAGCCAGGCAAGGGCATCGACGTGCTGATGGTGGCGCCCAAGGGCCCCGGCCATACGGTGCGCTCCGAATACCAGCGCGGCGCCGGCGTGCCATGCCTCATCGCCATCCATCAGGATGCGTCGGGCAATGCGCACGATCTCGGCCTGTCTTATGCCTCCGCGATCGGCGGCGGCCGCGCCGGCATCATCGAGACGACGTTCAAGGAAGAATGCGAGACCGACTTGTTCGGCGAGCAGACGGTGCTCTGCGGCGGCCTCGTCGAACTGATGAAGGCGGGCTATGAGACGCTGGTCGAAGCCGGCTATGCGCCGGAGATGGC
>JBAUHH010000183.1:0-12105 GCA_049680165.1 Pseudolabrys sp. | reverse complement strand
GATCCATTCGCGCGTGTTGTGGATGTTGCGGCCGGTGGAGAGGTCCATCACCGTGTCGGCGCCCCAGCGGATCGCCCACACCATCTTCTCGACTTCTTCCTCCACCGACGAGGTGACGGCGGAGTTGCCGATGTTGGCGTTGATCTTTGTCAGGAAGTTGCGGCCGATGATCATCGGCTCCAGTTCGGCGTGGTTGATATTGGACGGGATGATGGCGCGCCCGCGCGCGACTTCGCTGCGCACGAATTCGGGCGTGATGAACGCGGGCACCGCGCCGCCGAATTGCTCGCCGTCGGCAAGAGCGGCTTGCGCGCGCTCGAGCTGTTTCTTACGGCCGAGGTTCTCGCGCTCGGCGATGTAGATCATTTCCTTGGTAATGACGCCCGCGCGGGCCCATTCGATCTGGGTGAGGGGAGTTTTATTCCGCTCGTCCCCGCGCAAGCGGGGACCCAGAGCAGCAGGCTCGGGGTTCTCGGCCCCTGGGTTCCCGCTTTCGCGGGAACGAACGGAGGAGGCGACCCGCCACGGCTTCGGCGTGTTGGGGAAATTGCGCGCGAGATGCTTGCCGGTGACGTTGCCGTTGTCGACCGGCTGGATCGGCCGGCCATCGTATTGCTCGACGCCGCCGCGTTCCTTCACCCATTCGAGGCGCGTGCGCGCAAGACCTTTCTCCACGTCGATAGTGATGTTCGGATCGGTGTAGGGCCCGGTCGTGTCGTAGACGGGAAGCGGCGGCTCGCCACTCGACGCATCGAGCGCGATCTCGCGCAGCGGCACGCGCAAGTCAGGCGCGGCATCCGGCGCGGAGAAAATCTTGCGCGAGGCGGGCAGCGCGCCGGTGGTGACCTTCGGGGTGACCAGATCGGTGGGGGCGACCGGCTTGTTCATTGTGCTGTCTCCGATTGGGTAGCGGGACTCTCCGTCGTGTAGCCCTTGAACGTGATGAAGCTGCCGAGCGCGAGCAAGACGATGCCCGCGCCGGTGAAGAAGCCGGAGCTTGTGAGGATGGCGGTGCCGACGAAGGGCACCAATTGCGGTGCGATGATCCTCCACACGCCGGCGGCGCAGAAGATCCAGCCGATCGCCGTGATGACGCTGCGCCAGTCGCGCGTCCATTCATGATGCAAGTTGAGGATGGCAAGCCCGGCGGTCAACACCAGGATGCCAGAGACGTAGATGATGGCGTAATTGCCCAGAAACAGCTCGCCAATGACGCGATAGGCGGCATTGTTGGTCAGCATGCCGATGCCAACCACGGCGAACACCGGACCGATCAGTCTCGCGATGAAGAGCGATGGCGTCATGTCCTGTCCCTTCGCCGGCATGACCCGGATCAGGTTCAAAGGGTTTTTCTCAGCCCTCATCGGGCACCCCTCGGAATGGCCTTAATCTATGCCGTGCGCGGGGGGTGTCAATGCGCGGTGGGGCGCGGTTCCCATGCGTTTGCGAGGGATAGATCCGCGCGGACGTCGCGGCGGCTTACATCTTCGGCAGTTGGCTGACCGCGACATTCACCGTGCCCTTGGCCTCGGCGATGACGCGCAATGTGCTGGAGTCGAATTCAATCCCGGTCAGCCGCAGGTTCTTGACGGCGGCATCGACATTCACGCCGGGCGCCACCTCGCGGAATTCGGCGATCGCACCGCCGATCTTGGTCAGCGCGTCGGCGGCGAACGGCTTCAAGTCGATCACGGCATTTTCGCGCAGCGCGTCTTCCAGGTAAGGCTCGGCCGCTTGCGCCGCCGCGCTCAGCAGGCCGTAGGCGGCGTCCGAGTCGACCGCGATCGTCAGATCGGTGAGGCGGACGATTTGCGTGTCGCGGTCGAGCACCGGCTTGCCCCAGATGCGGATGGTGGCGTCGGCGCCGAACTTGAACCAGCTTTTCTTCTCGACCGCCTTCACCTTCAGCGAAATCAGCAACCGGTCGCCGGAGGCGTCGATGCGCGCGCTATGAACCTCGGCATCGACCGGGGCATTGGCGGCTTCGGGAAAGTGGCGGCCTTTGAGCTTGGCTTCGAGCAGCTTGTTGATCTCGGTGAACGGCAGGTCGATCGGCAGGCCGACCAGCAACTGCCCCTGATCGAGACTCGGGACGATTTCGAGTTGCGCCGGAAACGGACAGTCGGGCGTCGTGCGGGTCGGCACGATGCGCGTTTCCGCCAGCACGCCGACGGTCAAGGTGAAATTGTTGCCGTCGGTCTTCGGCTGCGCGGACGCGGCGCGCGTCGGGCGCAGCTCGAGCCACAACGGGGGCAATCCGGTGTTGCCGCCGCCGAGCGGGATCGAGCGGCACATCTTGGTCCATTCGCGCCGCAGCGTTTGCTCGATGATCGGATTGTTGCGAAGGCGCGATTGCAACGCCGCGACCTGCGCGTTCACCTCGCGGTCGATCATCGGCTTCACGTCGGCGCCGACATTGATCTTGATGCCGGCGATCGTGATAGCGCCTTGCGCCAGCGCGACCTGCGACGAAAGATTGGGTTCGAGCCGCCAGGCCGGCGTCAGCTGCGGGTGCGCCGTCACCAGCACGGTGCCTTGAATATCCGCGCGCTGATCGAGCACGCGGCTGGTGAGCCCCTTCACCTGCTTGCCGACGCCGTTGTCGAGCAGCCCGGTGACGGCGCCGGTGAGATTGCCGGCTTGCGTCGCGATCTGGCCGGTGAGGCGCAACGAGCCGCTGAACGGCGTGCCGATGGTCAGGCCCTCCGGATGGCCGGTGACCGCCATGGCGCCGCGGCTGACGGTGACGCCGATGTCGGCCTTCGACAGCAGGCTGCTCACGGGATTTTCGTTCTTGCCGACGAGGTCGCGCGGCGCGGCGCTTTCGAGCGCGCTGCGGATTGCCGTGAGCGTGATCGCAACCGGCGCGGTGACGTAGGACGAGCGCGTGAGTGGTGGCAATGGCGGCAGCGCCGCGAGCTTGGGCGTGGTGACATTACCGTTCTGCGGGAAGAAACGGTTGAGCGCCCACAACGAGGCGGAAAAGAAAATCGTGACGATGACGATCGCGCCGACCGCCATGCCGGCAATTGTCAGTGCGCGGCCAGAGCGGCCGCCGGCACGCGCGGATGCCGCCGGCCTATTGCCCGCCGTGCCGGATTTTTTCTGCGCCATCGGCCCCCCGGCCAATTGCCCCGGGAAATGTTAGTCGGCGGCGGCGCGCATAGCCAGCGTTAGTCCCGACCCATGCGGTGCGATTTCAGCTCGGCATAGACCTCGTCGCTCGCCGGCGTCGGCACGTTGAGCGCGCGGCCAAGCTCAGCCACCTTGCCGTTGAGCCAGTCGAGTTCCAGCCGGTTGCCGCGTTCGAGATCGTGCGCCATCGAGGCCTTCATGCCGGGCTCGACCTTGGTGGCGAGGAAGTTCATGCGCTGCTCGATATAGTCGGCCCCGACATCCACGCCCTTGGCCTTGCCGACCGTGCGTGCCTCTTCCATCAGCGCGCGGAAAAACCCGCGTCCTTCATCGGTGGCGACGATCGGTCCGATCGCGGAGTGCCGCGAGGCGGTGGCGCCGGCCATGGCGGTGAGGAAAACGAATTTTTGCCAGCGCTCGACCTCGATGTCCTTCGACAGATCGATGTCGCAGTTGGCCGCCTTGCCGGCGGCGGCGAAGGCGGCGAGCGTCGCGTCCGGTTTCTTGTCGGCGCGGCCGAAATGCATGGTGGCGAACTGGCTGGTGTGCTTGATGACACCGGGCTCGGCGATCACGGTCGCGATGTAGGCGACGCCGCCGACCGTCTGCTCGCGGCCAAGGATCGGCGCGATGCGCTCGACGCTGTCGATGCCGTTTTGCAGCGTGATGACGCGCGTGTTCGGTCCGACCATCGGCTTTGTTAGCTCCGCCGCCTTTTCGGTGTCCCACAATTTGACCGCGAACATCACCACGTCGACCGGGCCGACCTCGGTGGGATTGTCGGTGGCGTTCGGCTTCGGCAGATGCAGGTCGCCGTGCACGCTTTCGATCTTCAGGCCGTTCTTCCGGATCGCGGCGAGATTGCTGCCGCGCGCGATGAAGAAGACGTCATGGCCCGCCGCCGCCAGCCGCGCGCCGAAATATCCGCCGACGGCTCCGGCCGCCATTGCCGCAATACGCATGAACCCATCTCTTTCCATTTGCGCATGATCTTGTCCGAAAACCGGTACCCACTTTTCGGGATCATGCGCTTTGATCGCGCGAGGTATAGCAAAAAATTGTCGGGCGCGAGGGCCGACGTTAGGCTCCCCCTCCATGGGTCGTGCATTGATCGTCGGCGGTTCGCTAGGTGGGTTGTTCGCCGGGCTTCTGCTGCGCCAGGCCGGGTGGGGCGTGACGGTGTTCGAGCGCAGCACCGGCGACCTCGCCGGCCGCGGCGTGGGCATCGGCACGCATGTCGAGCTGTTCGATGTCATGCGCCGGCTCGGCATCACGGTGGACGAGTCGATCGGCGTTCCGATTTCGTCGCGCATTTGTCTCGGCCGCGACGGCGCGGTGATCGCGCGGCTGCCGTTCGAGAAAATCTTGAGCTCCTGGGCGCTGTTCTATCGCGCGCTGCGGCGTCTGCTGCCGGATGACTGTTATCGGCCGGGCATGGAGCTTGCGGATATTGCCCACCATGCCGGCGGCGTCAGCGCGGTGTTTGCCAACGGTGCGCGGCTGGACGGCGACATTCTCATCGGCGCCGATGGGCTGCATTCGACGGTGCGGACGCGCGCTTTCGACAACCCCGCGCCCGGTTACGCTGGCTACATCGCCTGGCGCGGCGTGATTGAGGAGCGGGCTATTCCCGAAGCTGCGCGCGAGCTGCGGGAGTCGTACACGTTTTTCCTGCCGTCACGCGAGATGGTGCTTTCTTATTTGCAGCCGGGCGCGGACGACGACCACCGTCCCGGGCGGCGGCGTTTGAACTGGCTCTGGTATCACCCCGTGCATCCGCGCGCGTTGCCGGATCTGTGCACCGATGCAACGGGGCGGCGTCACGGCGCAAGCATTCCGCCGCCGTTGATCCGCGACGAAGTGATCGCCGCGTTCCGCGCCGAAGCGCGCGAGACCCTGCCGCCGCAATTCGTCGCGGTGACGGAGGCAACGGCCGCGCCGTTTTTCCAGCCGATCTTCGATCTGGATTCGCCACGTGTCGCCACCGGACGCGTGGCGCTTTTGGGCGATGCCGCCTTCGTCGCGCGCCCGCATGTGGGCGCCGGCGTGACCAAGGCCGCGCTCAACGCAGCCTGGCTGACGGAGGCGCTCGCCGACAATCCGAACGATATCGACGCAGCGCTCGCCGCTTACGAAGCGCGGGCGCGCTCTTTCGGCTCGGCGCTGGTCGAGCGCAGCCGCTATCTCGGCGCTTATCTGGAGGATCCGCCGCGCGCCGGGCTCGCGTCCGATCCGATCGCGATGATGCAGGCCATCGGCGCGCCGCTGCGTGACATTCCGGAACTGGCGGACAAATTGCTGGGCAAATAAAAACGCCGGAAGCGGCCGAGATGGGGTCTCGCCTCACTGCTGCGACCCGCTAGGGCGCGCTTCCGGCGTCTCGTTCGTGGGTTTGCCGCTCCGCTACAGACCGAACGGATTCTGTAGTTCTAGGCGGCTCGCTGGCCCGGTGGCGTCATATGCACCTCCATGCCTTGGCTTCGAAGTCTGCGCCGATGGTTCGGACTGTCAAGCGTCCTCACCCGAAAAGCGCGGTTGGAAAGTCGGCGGCATAACGACGCCGTTCCCGCGGATGACGGAACTCGGCCGGCGGACATTTGCTGGCGTCGACCGCCTTGCGATAGAGGTGCCATGTCGCATGACCGAGCACCGGCATGACGACCGCAAGCCCGATGAAGAACGGCAGCGAGCCGATCAGCAACAGCGCGGCGACGATTACGCCCCACAGCGCCATGACGCGCGGATTTTCCGCCACGACACGGATCGACGTGAGCAACGCGACGGCAGCGCCGACGTCACGGTCGAGCAGCAGCGGGAACGACACCGCGCCGATGATCAGCACGACGACCGCGAACACGAAGCCGGTGAGGTTGCCGACGACGATCAGGCCCAACCCGGCGGGCGTGGTGAGCACGTCGTGGGCGAACTGTCCGATCGAGGCCGGCATCGCGTAGCCGAAATATGCGACGTAGATCGCGTGCGCGGTCGCGACCCAGGTGATGAAGATCAGCATCAGCAGCACGGCGAGCGCGGCGATGGCGCCGATCGACGGCGAATGCAGCACGTCGAGCGCGCGACTTGCCTCGGTCGAAAGGCCGGCTTCGCGCCGGCGGCTCAATTCATAGAGCCCGATCGCGGCGATCGGACCGATCAGGGCGAAACCCGCCGCGAGCGGGAAAAGAAACGGCAGCATGGCGTAGCCGAAACTGAGCTGCGCCAGCGCGATGCCGACAACGGGATAAATCACGCAAAGAAAAATGGCGTGGCTCGGCATTGCCGAAAAATCCGCCCAGCCTTTTTGCAGGGCATCTTTCAGATCGGTGGCGGCGAGTTTGCGGATGGCAGGACGTGCGGGCCTTGCGGCGGCGCCGGTGAGAACATGTGACTGGGCCATAAGGGAGCCTCCTGAACTCTTGAGTTCAAGTGGCCGCGCCGAACGCGCCAGTCGCAATATCTGGTCACGCAAGGGTCGCGACCAATTTGTATCAGTATAAGCCCGCGCGGCCTGATCCGTTCTTCACAATATCGCGCTCGGCGTCATTTCCTGCCGCGCCGCAACACAAGGTTCCATCCGCGGCCGGCGGTTTTGTCGGCACGTTCAAGGTGCGACTGTTAAAAATTGTCTCGTTTCTGGGGCCCGGCTGCGACCAATCAGAAACCAGGGGGAGTAATCTCCGACTGCGCGTGAGCGCAAAATAAAGCCGCCGGAGTCCATAAAGACTCCGGCGGCTTTTATGTCGGCTGTTCTCAGTAAATTCCGGAAGGACGGATCGTCGCCCATGTGCCGGCGGCGCGGCTCGGCGCGGGCGCGTCGGCATAGCCGCTCACGCGCGGCACGTCGTTGCGCGCGACGGTGGGATTGCCGGTCTGCGGCAGCACCACGACCTTGGCGCCGATCTTCACCCGGTTGAACAGGTCGATCACGTCGTCATTGGTGAGCCTGATGCAGCCCGACGACACGTGCTTGCCGATGGTGGTCGGATCGTTGGTGCCGTGGATGCGGTATTCGGTGCCGCCGATGTACATGGCGCGCGCACCGAGCGGATTGCCCGGGCCGCCGGCGGTTACGCGCGGCAGATAAGGCTGGCGCGCGATCATTTCCGACGGCGGATACCAATCCGGCCATTCGGCCTTGCGCGCGACCGATTTCACGCCCGACCAGGTAAAGCCCTCGCGGCCGACGCCGATGCCGTAGCGCATCGCCTTGCCGTTACCGAGCACGTAATAGAGGAACGTGTGCGGCGTATCGATGACGACGGTGCCGGGCGCTTCGCGCGAAGGATAATCGACGACCTGCCGTTGCAGGCGCGGATCGAGCTGCGCGTCGGCTTGCTCCGGATCGGCGGCGACGGCGTCATCGTAGCGGCGGTCGGCGGGCAGCGCGTCGTTCTGCGCGGGTGCGTAGATCACCTGCATCGGCGCGGGCGACTGCGCGGGCGCGGGAAGATATAAAGATTGACCCTGCGCGCCGCTGCACGCGAGCGCTGCGCCGAACACGATCGCTGTGGTGAGGAAAAGTTTGCGCACGATACCCTCCGCTGAATTGCTCCGAATTTGTCGGTGCAAGCGCCGAGAGGGTTCAAACGTTCCCGATCAACCATTCGCAAACTGTCAAGAAATTTATTTGGAACGCCGGAACCACTTTTGCGTTGTTGTGGGAAGTAAGGTGTTGCTGCGTCCGCGCGTCTTACGCGTTTTTCGCGTGCCAGCCGACCAGCGCATCCGGCACGGAATCGGTGGACGCGAAATAAGGCTTGATGTCGAGGAGCGGCGTGCCGTCGAGGCAATCGAGCCCAACCACGGAAAGCGTGTTTCCCTCGGTCCGCAGCAACTTCACCACGCTCATCGCAATCGGGTTTGGCCGCGCCGGCGATCTCAACGCGAAAGTGCCCCGCTGCACGCCGTAGTGCCCCGGTACCTGCAACACGATGTTGCGCGGCGAGCGGTCCATCCAATAGAGCACGACCAGGTGTGAGCAGGTTTCGACGTCCTTGAGGCTCGCGGCCCAGCGGGCGTCGACCTCGAGCGTGCAGACGGCATCGGACTCGCGCGCGTTCTTGGGGCAGTCCTTGCGCTCCTTCCATGGCGTCCGAATGCGGCCGATGAAATAGATACCGGCATCGGGCTGCGCGGGCAGCTCGGTGGTGACCTCGCCCTCCCAGACTCCGAAATCGTTCTTGTCGGGCACGCCATCTCCTCCGCGTCATGCCCGGGCTTGACGCGGGCATCCATGATGCATTGCCAGCGAAAACAGCCTCGGTAAGCCCTCGCCGGGCGGGGGGTTCATCATGGATTGCCGGGTCAAGCCCGGCAATGACAGCGCTGTGCTTGCGTCACGGCGCGAGTCCGGGCTTGCGAACCTCTTATTAAACGTATAAAGATATCCTTATATAGTGGGACGTGTCCCAAAGAAGCGCCTGAATAGGCCTGCAAAGTAGATGGCCAAAAGCAGACAACCATGAGCAAGCCCGGCCCGCTCGGTTTCGACGCCCTCAACGCCGCCCTCAAGGCGGCGGGCGAGGAGACGCGCCTGCGTGTGCTGGCGCTGCTGGCGGAGGCCGAGCTGACGGTCTCCGACCTCACCGACATCCTGCGCCAGTCGCAGCCGCGCATTTCGCGGCATCTCAAGCTGCTGACCGAGGCCGGACTGGTCGAGCGCTTCCGCGAGGGCACCTGGGCCTTCTTCCGCCTCGCCGAACATGGCGGCGGCGCTGAAGTGGCCCGCGGCCTGCTCGAACATCTCAATCCGGCCGACCCGACCGTGGCGCGCGACCGCGAGCGGCTCGCCTCCGTGCGCGCCGCTCGCGCAGCCGCGGCGCAAGCCTATTTCCGCAAGCACGCCGCCGAGTGGGACCGCATCCGCAAGCTGCACGTCGCCGACGCAGCGGTGGAGCAGGCGATTGCCGACGCCCTCGGCGACCGGCCGTTCCGCTCGCTGCTCGATCTCGGCACCGGCACCGGCCGCATGCTCGAACTGTTCGGGCCGAAGATCGAACGCGGGCTTGGCCTCGATCTCTCGCTCGATATGCTGCTGCTTGCGCGCGACCGGCTGGAGCGCGCCGGCCTGAAAAATTGCAGCGTGCGGCAGGGCGACATCTACGATCTGCCGCTGGCGAACGACTCCTTCGACGCCATCATCATCCATCAGGTTCTGCACTTCCTCGACGACGGCGCGCGCGCGATCCGCGAGGCGGCGCGCGTGCTGCGTCCGGGCGGGCGGCTGCTGGTCATCGATTTCGCGCCGCACGAGCTGGAATTCCTGCGCGAGCAGCACGCGCACAGGCGTCTCGGCTTCGCGCCCGAGACCGTGACGCAATGGATGACCGCGGCGCATCTCGATCCGCTGATGCACAAGAGCCTGGCCCCTGAGCCCGGCTCCGATGGCAAGATTGCGGTCTCGCTCTGGCTGGCGCGCGACACCCGCGCGCTGATGGTCACTCCGGCCTCGCGCGAGGTGGCGTGATGAACTCGCTTGTGCGTCCCAGCCGTTTTGTCGGGCAAGGCAACCGCCGCATCCGCACCTCGTTCGAGTTCTTCCCGCCAAACACCGAGGAGATGGACAAGATCCTCTGGGATTCGATCGAGCGGCTGGCGCCGCTCGCGCCGAATTTCGTTTCGGTGACATACGGCGCGGGCGGCTCGACGCGCGAGCGCACGCACGCGATCGTCAAGCGCATGCTGGCGGAAACGCCGCTGACGCCGGCGGCACATCTGACCTGCGTCGGCGCGACGCGCGAGGAAGTCGACGCCATCGTGCGCAATTACAGGGACGCCGGCGTGCGGCACATCGTGGCGCTGCGCGGCGATTCCATCGACGGTCCGGGCACGCGCTACGCGCCGCATCCCGGCGGCTACGAAAATGCCGCGGCTCTCGTCGCCGGCATCAAGCGCATCGCCGATCTGGAAATCTCGGTGTCGGCCTATCCGGAGAAGCATCCGGATTCGCCGACGGTCGAAGCCGATATCAACATGCTCAAAGCCAAGGTCGACGCCGGCGCGACACGCGCGATCACGCAATTTTTCTTCGAGAACGATCTGTACTTCCGCTATCGCGACAAAGTGCGCGCGCGCGGCATCGGCATTCCGATCGTGCCGGGCATCCTGCCGGTGCAGAATTTCAAGGCGACGGTGGGTTTTGCCAGCCGCTGCGGCGCGTCGGTGCCGGCCTGGCTCGCCGACCGCTTCCACGGGCTCGATCACGACGTCGCCACGCGCAAGCTGATCGCCGCCGCCGTTGCCGCCGAGCAGGTGCTCGACCTGGTCGACCGCGGCGTCACCGACTTCCACTTCTACACCATGAACCGCGCCGATCTCGTCTATGCGATCTGCCACCTGCTGGGCTTAAGGCCGGCGAAGCAGGAGGCAGCGTGATGGGGTTTAAAGCCATGCGTCGAGTTACACCCATAGTCATTCCGGGGCGCTGCGAAGCAACGAACCCGGAATCCATACTCCGCAGCGCTGCGGGTTATGGATTCCGAGTCCGCGCCCATAGCGCGTCGAAGACGCGCGTAAACGCGCTTATGGGCGCGTCCCGGAATGCCAGAAGAAATTGCGACCCTCTCCCCAACGGGGAGAGGGAAAGCGCCCGAACCCGCAGTTAGCCCACATGCCCAACAAGTCCCACACCAACGCCCGAACTGCGCTTCGCGAGGAAGCGGGCAAACGCATTCTGGTGCTGGACGGCGCCATGGGCACGATGATCCAGGCGCTCAAGCTCGACGAGGAAGGCTATCGCGGCGCCCGCTTCGACGCCTGGAATCGCGAGGTGCGCGGCAACAACGATCTCTTGAACCTGAGCCGGCCGCGCGCCATCCGCGACATTCATTTCGCCTACTTCAAGGCCGGCGCCGACATCGTCTCGACCAACACGTTTTCCTCGACCGCGATCGCGCAGGCCGATTACGGCATGGAAGACATTGCCTACGAGCTCAACATCGCCGGCGCGCGGCTGGCGCGCGAGGCGGCAAACGATGCGGAAGCCGAGAACGGCCGCCGCAGGTTCGTCGCCGGCGCCATCGGCCCGACCAACCGCACCGCGTCGATCTCTCCGGATGTGTCCAATCCCGGTTTCCGCGCCGTCACCTTCGACCAGTTGCGTGCGGCGTACAGCGAGCAGGTACGCGGCCTGATCGACGGTGGCGCGGATTTGCTGCTGATCGAGACAATCTTCGACACGCTCAATGCCAAGGCGGCGATCTACGCGATCGCGCAAGTCTGCGGCGAGCGCGGCGTCGATCTGCCGGTGATGATCTCCGGCACCATCACCGACCGCTCCGGCCGTCTGCTGTGCGGGCAGACGCCGGCCGCGTTCTGGAATTCGGTGCGGCATGCCAGCCCGGCGTCGATCGGGCTCAACTGCGCGCTCGGCGCGAAGGAAATGCGCGCGTACATCGTGGAGATCGCGCGTGTCGCAGACACGCTGGTCTGCGCCTATCCGAACGCCGGCCTGCCGAACGAATTCGGCTATTACGACGAGAGCCCGGAATTCATGGCCGAGCTCTTGGGCGAGTTCGCGTCATCCGGCCTCGTCAATATCGTCGGCGGCTGCTGCGGCACCACGCCGGACCACATCTCGGCCATCGCGCGCGCGGTCGAGGGCAAGGCACCGCGGCAAATTCCGCGGCCGCCGCCGCAGTTGCGGCTGTCCGGCATGGAAGCTTTCACGCTCACGCCGGAAATTCCGTTCGTGAACGTCGGCGAGCGCACCAACGTCACCGGCTCGGCCAAATTCCGCAAGCTGATCACCGCGGGCGACTACACCGCCGCGCTGACAGTGGCGCGCGAGCAGGTGGAGAACGGCGCACAGATCATCGACGTCAACATGGACGAGGGCCTGCTCGACTCCGAGCAGGCGATGACCACGTTCCTTAATCTGATCGCGGCCGAACCGGACATCGCGCGGGTGCCGGTGATGGCCGACTCCTCGAAGTTCTCGGTGATCGAGGCCGGGCTGAAATGCCTGCAAGGCAA
>JBAUHH010000182.1:0-24536 GCA_049680165.1 Pseudolabrys sp. | reverse complement strand
CTCATAGTCGGATTGCACGTATTTGTCGGGCAGCGGGCCCGACGGATCGATCTTGGCCAGCCGTTTCTTGGCTTCCTCGAACCATGCCTTGTGGTAGGGCGTGTCGAGCGGACCCTGGAACACCGGGATGTAGCGGTTGATGCCGACGAAGCCGTCGATCTTGTTGCCTTGCGCGGGCAGATTTGTGGGCTCGCTGATCGACCCGTCGCCGGCAAATTTATATTTCTTGGTGAGACCGAGGTCGTAGGCTTGGGTGCCGATGGTCACGCCGTCCTTGCCGAAGAAGATCGCGAACAAGCCGTCGAAGCTGCCGGAGATTTTCGACAGGAACGGCGTCATGTCGGCGGTGCCGAGCGGGATGCCGGTCGTTCCGACCACTTCGCCGCCGTTTTTCTTGATCTCTGCGGCATAGGCGTCACGTGTGGCCTGGCCCCAAGCGTAATCGGCGTAGGTGATGTGCCATTTTTTGCCCATCTTTGCGAGAGTCGGAGCCATCGCGACCGCTTGCGCCGGTGCGTAATCGTGTAGGCGGAAGGTGTAGCGGTTGCAGTGGGTCGTAGTGAGCGTGGTGTCCAGGCACACCGTGATCATGTTGACGATCTTGGCCTCCTGCCACACCGGCATGCAGGCGAGACAGATGTTGGAGAGGAAGCCGCCGCAATGGACGTCGATATTATCCTCCTGCACCATCTTCTCGCTCTTGCGGCGCGCGACGTCAGGCTTTGATTCATCGTCGACGATGACGAGCTCGACCGGACGGCCGTTGATGCCGCCGTTCTTGTTGATGCGGTCGGCGGCCATTTGCAGGCCGACCACCGCGGTCTTGCCGCCGGGCGCGCCCGGACCCGACAACGGTTGCTCTGAACCGATCTTGTAAGGCTTGGCGGCGCCGAAGGCTTCGCGCCACGGCGCCGGCACCAGCATGGTCGCGCCGATCGCGCCGGCGCCCCAGCCGATTACGGTGCGGCGGGTGGTCTTGCCGCTATACCAGATGTCTTCCGCCCATTTTTCGTCTTTCCATTTTTCAGACATTGACTTCCTCCCTCTGGATTTTCCCTCTCACCACTGAAAGCCCGTCCGTTGGCGGACCGGATTTTCGTGGAAATCAAGGCACCGGATAAAATTCGATCGCGCGGCGACGGCGTTCATGGCCGTGCCGGCCACAAGCGAAGCGATGTCGAGTTGATTGAAAGGCGTTGCCAATGGCCTGGCCCGAACGGCCGCAGCCTGCGGGCAACGCCGCAGGCGCAAGTACGCCAGTTCGAGCCGAACGACGCGGCACTGCCAGTCCTCCCCCTCCCGGCCCATTTCGGGCTTCTTGGAAGGCACTAGGAAACGCGATCCTGCTGCAATATTCAACCGCAATTTTCATATGGGCACAATCAAGCTCATAATGTCGTATGGCTCGCCGGAGCCCGCTTTGCGGGGTTGAACGCGCGGCGCTCGAACGGCTGGTCGCGCGGTGCTAAGCTTCGCCGTCGCGTTCGATTGGAGGCTTCGATCATGTCCGTTGCGCCCATGCGTCGAGACGACGCGGCCTCAACTACCGGCGGCCGCCCCGCGCGCCTACAAATTAGGCGCGGCGAACATCGCGGCCCGACCTCCGGCCTCGCGCCGGGCAACGTGCAGGGTAATCTTGCGATCTTGCCGAACAACCTCGCCGCCGACTTTCTCCGCTTCTGTCAGCTCAATCCCAAATCGTGCCCGCTGATCGGCAGCTCGGCGCCAGGCGACTGGCGCATTCCGTCGCTGGGCGAAGACCTCGACATCCGCACCGACCTGCCGCGCTATCGCGTCTGGAAGAACGGCGAGCTCATCGCCGAGCCGACCGACGTGCGTGAATTCTGGCGCGACGATCTGGTGAGCTTCGTCATCGGCTGCTCGTTCTCGTTCGAGGAAGCGCTGATGGCGGACGGCATCGAGATGCGTCACATCACGCGCGGCTGCAACGTGTCGATGTATCGGACCTCGATCGCGACCGCCGAGGCCGGGCCATTTCACGGGCCAATGGTCGTGTCGATGCGGCCGATGACGCCGGCCAATGCGATCCGCGCCATCCAGATCACCACGCGCTTTCCTTCCGTGCACGGCGCGCCGGTGCATATCGGCAAGCCGGAATTGATCGGCATCGCCGATCTCGACAAACCCGACTACGGCGACGTGCTGCCGATGCGCGCGGACGAAATTCCGGTGTTCTGGGCCTGCGGGGTGACGCCGCAATCGGTGATCGCGACGGTGAAGCCGGAATTCTGCATCACGCACTATCCCGGCAGCATGCTGGTGACCGACCGGCGGAATACGGAATTCGCGATTATGTGATTATAGGCAGCATCGTGCGCGGTGATGCAATCGAGTCACAGTTATGAAATACATTTCGTCACGAGAGTCTTCAGATTGGCTTCGCCTCCGCGGGATTATTGAGTCTCCGTACTCAGTTAAACCTAGCAAGATTCCTTACAAGCAATATAGGGTTCCTAAAACATCATCATCGATAGAGTTGTTGTTAAAACGGCTGCTCGATTCAAAAGCAGCGTTGCTGATCTTCACTGATTGGGTCTTTCCTCATCCCGATAATCTGCAATTTTATAAGCCGCACCAAGTAGCTTTTATTCGAGTGATGGAAAATATCGCGAGTCAAAATCCTGACTTCAGTAAAGGTCTTGCATTTTTCTATGAACCAACGGAACACGCAGGACTGGTTTCAGACATCAACGCCAGTCTTGAGCTGTACTGGAGCGTCTACTTCTATCCGGAAACTGCTAGTGCAACCTTGTATTTCTGGGAAGGAGAACTAATCGACGTTTGGAGCGCCTCCAAGTCGATCCTCAAGGAAATCGGCCGGCTGTTATCGTAGGATACTTTGGCCGTTATTTTACGCCGCGTCGCGGCCTGCATCCTTGCCGAGCAATCCTGCTTCGACCAACGCTTGGCGGATACGCGCGATCTCGGCACGCTCGATCGTCACCAGCGGCGGGCGCACCACCGCGCGCGGCAGTTTGCCGAGCAGCACCAACGCTTCCTTCATGCGGTTATGCATGTCCACGAACGGATCGGCGTAGAACACGCGCGCGGTAGGCTGAATGCGGTCGTTCAGGCGCTTCGCCTCGTCGAGATCGTTCGCCTGCACCGCGCGGAACAGCTTCGCCTGCAAGTCGGCGATCACGCTGCCCGACCCCGACAGCAGGCCATTGGGGCCGAGCACTAATGACGCGAACAGCCACGAGCTGTGCGTGGTGAGGACGTTCACCGGGCGCGACAGATTTTGCAGCGTTTGGATGTGCCATTCGTGGTGCGGCACGTTTCCGATCCAGTCCTTGATCGCGCGGATGCTGGGCACCTGCTCGCACATCTTGAGCAACGTGTCCTTCGGATAGCCCTGCCCGGTCGCCAGCGGATACTGGAAGACGATCAGCGGCAGGTCGGTCGCGTCGGCAATGCGCTTGAAATGCGCCAACGCCATCGCCGTATTCTGGCCGAGCGTGAACGGCGCTGGCGGAAACACCAGCAGCGCCGATGCGCCGCTCTGCGTCGCCATCTTCGCGAGCCGCGCCGCCTCGACGCTGCCGTCGGCCCAGATGCCGTTGACGATCGGCAGCTTAGCGCCGATCTCGTCTTGCGTGATGTCGAGCACGCGCTTCTGCTCGTCGAAGGTGCAGGAGGCGACTTCGGTCGAGTGCGCGTTGATGGTGACGGCCGAAAGGCCTTCGGTGGCGGCAACGTCGCGCAGATGCTTGCGAAAGCCGCCCTCGTCGATGGAGAGGTCGTTCTCGAATGGCAGCAGCACCGCCGGAATAACGCCGTGAGGAATGTAATTTGCGTGGCGTGGCATGACTCACCTCGTCCGGCGAATTGTACTCACTCGGCGGCCTTGACGCGAGGCTCGGGCTCGCCGGCGTAGCCGAATTCGGCTGAAAGCCGGTCGGCCGCTTTGCGCACCGGCCGCGCCCGGCTTTGCAGCGCCTGGTTGGTCAGCCGCCAGACCGGGCCGGACATGCCAATGGCGCCAATCACTTGGCCGCTGAAATCGCGCACCGGCAGCGCCACGCAGCGCAATTCACTGTCGAATTCGCCATCGTCGAACGCTTGTCCGGTGCGGCGTACTTCGGCGATCTCGCGCCGCAATCTCGCGACGTCGGTGATCGACTTCGCCGTGTAGGCCTTAAGCTCCGTGTGGGCCAGGAAGCTGTCGAACTGCTCGGGAAGCATTGCCGCGAGGATGATTTTGCCAAGCGCGGTGCAATGGGCAGGACGCAGGACGCCGACGCGGTCGGTCAGTTGGAACGCGCCGGGACCCGCAGTGCGGGCGAGCACGACCACCGCGTCGCCCATGCGCACCGAGAAGTGCGCGCTTTCGCCGGTCTCGCGTGACAGATCCTCGAGCACAGGCGTGGCAAGGCTCATCATTTCGAGCTCGTCGAGCGCGCTGGCGGCGAGCGCAAACAGCGGCCGCCCGATGCGATAGCGCTTGGAATCCTTGATCTGCCGGACATAGCCGAGCGAGACCATCGTCTTGACCAGATGGAAGGTGGTGCTGTTGTGCAGGCCGACGCGCTTGCTCAGCTCGGCGAGGCCGATGCCGTCGCGGTTGCGCGCGATCTCTTCCATGATCGAAAACGCGCGGCCGATCGACTGCACGCCGCCGCGCTGGCGGTCGCCTTCGACAGCTGCGCGGGCGCCGGTC
The DNA here is from genome assembly GCA_049680165.1 of Pseudolabrys sp. Taxonomy (GTDB): domain Bacteria; phylum Pseudomonadota; class Alphaproteobacteria; order Rhizobiales; family Xanthobacteraceae; genus Pseudolabrys. Next base: position 19,855 of record JBAUHH010000182.1, on the reverse strand, counting down.
ACGCGCGGGGGCGCCTGCGGGCGGACCGCGGTCTTGCGTTTGACTTGCGTTCTCACTGTCGCCTCCTCAGCGTCGCGGCGCCGGTTCATCGTCGGTGACCGGCGCGGTGACCACAAGAAATACAAGATCGACAAGGCCGGTGTTGGAAATCGAGTGCACGACGCCCGGCGGCAGGAAAATGTAATCGTGCTTCCGCACGACGTGGTCCTCGCCGTCGATGTGCATCAGCCCCTCGCCTTCGATCACATGATAGACCTGCTCTTGCACCTTGTGGCTGTGCTTCTCGACGTAAGCTTTGGGCTGATACATCGAGATGCGATAATCGATGTGATGCGATTGCGCGGTGTCAGGCATGACCAGCGGTTTCGATAGCGCGCCGCCGAAATGGTTGGGAAATTCCAGCCACGGCACTTCGGCGATGTTACGGACGAAAGCCTTGCGGCGGTCGGCACTCATGAACTCAACCCCCTACGACAAATTCACTTGGCCGGCACCGGATCGCCCGGCACCCAGCGCTGGCCGAATACCGGCTCCTTGTGGGGCGTCGGCGGCAGTTCCCACGCGCCGGTCGACGGCGGCCTGATCTCGGCGTCGACATGCGCGTCGATCAGGAACGGCTTGTTCGCCTTCACCGCGTGCTCGAGCGCGCCCTTGAAATCTTCCGACCTTGTGACCGTGAGCGCTTCGACGCCACTCGCGCGCGCCCAGGCGGCGAAGTCCGGATTGTACGGCTTATGGTTCGGGCCTTCGTGGAACATGGTGCCGTGCTCGCGACCACCGAACATGCCAAGCTGAATGTCGCGGATCGAAACCCAGCCGAAATTATTCCAGACCACCCAGACGACCGGGATGTTGTATTCGACCGCGGTGCACAGCACGTGCGGCACCATGGCGAAGCAGCCGTCGCCGGTGACCGAGATGCACGGGCGGTCGGGCGCCGCGAGCTTGGCACCCAGCACACCGGCTGCACCGAAGCCCATGCCGGAAAAGCCCCATGAGTTGAGCATTTTCTGCGGCAACCGCGGCTTCCAGAACTGCATGTACCAATTGTGGCTGACGCCGACGTCGCAGGTGAGGATCGCGTCGTCCGGCAGCACCGCCGCGCAATCGGCGACGATGCGCTCGGGCCGGATCGGCGAGGCGTGCACATCGAAATTCGGGCGCGTGAAATCGTCCCACTTCTTCTGCCAGGACTTGATGTCTGTGTGCCACGCCTTGAGTGCGTCGCCGCGCTTGGCCCCACGCCGGTCGATTTCGGCCAGGACTTGCCGCAGGAACGTGCGCGCGTCAGCGAGGATGCCGAGATCGGGCGGATAGTTGCGTCCGAGCTCGGCCGGGTCGAGGTCGACGTGGATCAGCTTGCTGTGCGGGAAATTCCACGAATAGCCCGGCATCCATGACGAGGCCGAGCGGTCGTCGAAACGCGCGCCGATCGCGATCACCACGTCGGCATGGCGCCCCGCCTCGTTCGCCGGATAGGCGCCGTTGCGGCCGATGAAGCCGAGCGACAGCGGATCGGTCATGTCGAAGCAGCCCATGCCGTTCGGCGAGGAGATCACCGGAATGCCGAGCTTGCGGGCGAATTCGGTGAGCTCGCGGCTCGCCTCCGACAACGTGACGCCGTGGCCGATAAAGATCACCGGCCGCTTCGCCTTCAGGATCATATCAACGGCGGTCGCGATCTCGTCCGGCGAGGCGCCGCTGCGCTGCGCGTTAAGCGGCGGCGCAGCCGGCGGCATTTCGACGTCGTCGTCTTCCTGAAACACGTTGAACGGAATATCGAGATTGACCGGCCCCGGCCGCCCCGACAGCATCGTCGTCATCGCCTGCCGCAACGCGAGCGGCAGCATGTCGACGCGCGTCGGCTGGAAGCTGCGCTTGACCACCGGGCGGATGATGTTCGGGAAGTCGGCCTGGAAGTGCTTGTTGATTTCCTGGAACGGCGATCTGTTGAACTGCGAGGTCGGCACGTTCGCCGTGATCGCGAGCAGCGCGGAGGAATCCGAGATCGCCACCGCCAGCGGCATCACGATGTTGCAGGAGCCCGGCCCGCACGAGGTCAGCGTCGCCGCCGGCTCGTGCCGCACCCGGAAATAGGCGTCCGCCATATGCGCGGCAACCTGTTCGTGGCGCGGCGAGACGAGCTTGATGCGATCGCGCGCGGCGTAGAGCGAGTCGAGCATCCCGACATTGCCGTGGCCACAAATGCCGAACACGTAGGGGATATTGTTCTTGATCAGGTACTCGGTGATTAAGTCGGCGCCCTTCATCCGCGGCATTGTGCTCTCACTTCTTACGCGCGCGGCGCCGGCAAAAGGCCGGTTTCCCGCAATTGCGATAATGCGAGAACGACTTTAACCATATCGGTGATGGGTCGACAATATCGGAAGGCCGCCGCCAACTTGCCAGGCCAGCGGCGGCCCAACCAGGATGTGTCCTGCTACTCGTAAGCCTCGCCGACCACCGTATTGGTGTCCGGATCGACCAGCAGCACACGGTCGTTGACCAGCGCGTAGTCGTACGGGCCCACATCCGGCACGTCGAGCGCGACGTCCTGCGGCATGGTGTAGATCGGCACCGACGGCGGCAGCACCGTGCCGACCCGGTATGTCACCGCTGTCGGCTCTGCGACCGCAGCGCCCGTCGTCACCACGCGCTCATGCACAACGGGCGTTGGCGCGCGCTCGTGCACGATCGTGCGATAAACGGTGCGCCGCTGATCGGCGCTCAACCGCACCGCCGTGCGCTTCGCATGCGTCGTCGTCTTGTGCGTCGTCACGATGCGGCGCGTGGGCGCCGGCTCGGTGACGATGGTACGCTCGACCGTCCGCGGTTGCGTGACGATCGTTTCGGTCACCGGCGCAGGCGTCGTGATAACGGTGCCGGCGGGCACGGCCTCACGCGTGATGATGGTTTGCGGCGGGCTGATCACCAGCGGCGGATCGACCACCTGGCGTTCGATCACGGTCTGCGCCTGCGCTGCGGTCGTCCCGATCACAAGCGCAGCAGCGCCCAATGCGGCGTGACGCAAATAGAGTTTCATGGTGTCCTCCATTTCATCTTGCCCCGCCCCAAGTTCCTTCGTCGCCTCTCGTCGGGTGAACGCATCGCGCCATAAGCCGTTCCGATCGTTCCGGAACTTCACCGCTCACAATTTGCCGCATGGATTGAAGCGAACGGCGCCTCGCTCGGCGGCAAAAACATGCCGCCAAGGCATGCGGCACTAAATACCTCTCCCGGTAACCTTCAGGCAGTTTTGGGCATTGTGACGCCAGCGTGCAGAGCTGCCTGTGCACTCGTCACCCTTTAAAGTCGGGGGTTTCTTCACGTGCCCGCCCCGGCCGCGCGGTTGTGGTAGCCATTGCCACCGCGATCATCATAATGGCCGACCCCCGGACCCAGAGTCTCCGCGCTGCGACAATGGATCTTCGATTGCACCGTCGACCGGACCTCCACCAACTCTCCTACCCCTCGCGGCGCGACCGATATTTTTTTGGAATGTCCCTGTGACTGACTCCATGACACCGGATTCCGATCCGCCAGGACCGGCGCACGCGGTCAAACCGCGCCGGCTGGCGCTCGGCATCGAGCGCATCGGATTCGTTTCATTGGCCTGGCCGGTCATCGCAGCGATCGTATATGTGGCGCTCTGCGTCGCGGCGGCAGTCGGCTTCGCGCGGCTCAAGGTGGACGACTCGCTCAGCCAACTATTCCGCTCCGACACCGCCGAGTTTCGCAATTACGAGGACGTGACTCATCGCTTTCCCTCGAGCGAGTTCGACGTGCTGATCGTCATTGAGGGCGACAAGCTGCTCGACCGCGAGTCGGTGCAAAAATTCCGCAATCTGGTCATCGACCTGCAGCTGATCGACGGCACCCGCGGCATCATCTCGATGTTTTCTGCCCGCCAGCCGCCCGAGGATGGCGGCGTCCCCGGCCCGCTATTCCCCGCGCAATTGCCGCAAGGCGCCGACTATCAGAAGCTGATCGACTCGGTGATGTCGAACGAGATCATCCGGGGCAAGCTGATCTCGGAGGACGGCAAGCTCGCTCTCGCCGTGCTTGCGCTCGATCCGGCTTCGCTCGAGGAAAGCAAGCTGCCCGGCATCATCGGCGAAGTCCGCAAAAGCGTGGCCGAGCACCTCGCCGGAACCGGCCTGAAGACCGAGCTGTCGGGCGTGCCGGTTATGCAACTCGAGATCCGCAACGCGATCCAGCGCGACCGGCTTGTCTACAACACGCTCGGCTTCATCGCCGGCTGCTTCATCGCGATCCTTTTTTTCCGGCGTGTCTCGTTCATGATCATTGCGGCCGCGCCGCCGCTGGCGGCTATCCTGCTCGCGCTGGGCACACTCGGCTGGCTCGATTTCCGGCTCAACATATTCCTGAACGTGATGACTCCGCTCATCATGGTCATCAGCTTCTCCGACAGCATGCAGCTCACCTTCGCGGCGCGCGACCGGCTGCTTGCCGGCGAGAGCAAGTACCTCGCCTTCCGTAACGCCCTCCTTATCGTCGGGCCGGCCTGTGTGCTCACGCATGCGACCGCGGGCGTTTCGTTCATCGCGTTGCAATTCTCCAAATCGGACCTGATCCGCACCTTCGGCGAAGCCGGTCTTGTCGCCGTCGCGATCGCGATGGTCGCGGTCCTGACGCTCGTCCCCCTGCTCGGTGTGCTGTTGATCCGCCACGAGGAGCGTTTCGTCGAGAAGGTGAAGGGCGTCGACAAGGCGCTCGACGTGCTGCGCTGGTTCTGCCGCTGGGTTGCGGTGCGCATGGTGAGCCACCCCGGCCTTTACTCACTGATCGGGCTGCTCGTCGTCGTCGTCCTGTCGATCGGCTACGCGCAATTGCAGCCGCGCTATCGGCTCGCCGACCAGGTGCCCGACAAGGAACAGGCTGTGCAGGCGAGCCATCGCCTCGACGCCAAGCTGACCGGCGCCAACCCGATCGACATCCTGATCGAATTCCCGCAAGGCGCCTCGCTCTATTCGTCCGAAACGCTGGGCGTGATCGGCGATGTCCACACCATTCTGGAAAAGCAGGCCGGCGTCGGCAATGTCTGGTCGCTTGAGACGCTGCGGCGCTGGCTCGCGGAAAAAGCGCACCGGTCCGACATCGAGACGCTCAAGCAATATGTCGATCTGCTGCCGAATTATCTGACGCGGCGGTTCATCTCCGCCAAGCAGGACGCCGTCGTCGTCAATGGCCGCGTGCCGGACGTCGATGCCAGCCAGTTGCTGCCGATCATCGACAGGCTCGACAAGCAGCTCGATGCCGTGCGCAAAGCGCATCCCGGCTACAAGATCTCGGTCACCGGCCTGTCGGCCATCGCCGCGCGCAACAGCGCGATCATGATCGACAAATTGAGCCAGGCCCTGACCATCGAGATCGTGTTCGTCGCGGCCTTCATCGGTCTCGCGTTCCAGTCGCCGATCGTCATGCTGGTCAGCGTGTTGCCGGGGATTTTCCCGATCGTCCTCGCCGGCAGCATGTTGTGGCTGTTCGGCCAAGGCCTGCAATTTGCCAGCGTCATCGCGTTGACCGTCTCATTTGGCCTCGGCTTGAGCGCGACGATCCACTTCCTCAACCGCCTGCAGATCGAGGACACCGAGATCAATCCGGCCGTCGGCGTCGAACGCGCCACCATTTTGGTCGGGCCGCCGCTGATCCTGACCTCGGCGGTGCTGGCGTGCGGATTGGCGATGACGGTCTTTTCCAACCTGCCGTCGCTGCGCCTGTTCGGCTGGCTCAGCGCATTCGCGATGATCGCGGCGTTGATCGCCGACCTGTTCATCTTGCGGCCGACCGCAATGTTTCTGAGCAGGCTTGCGCGCCGGATCACCCACCGGTCGCTGACGGGGCCATCGGCCTGAAATCCGGTTCTCGTCGGAAGACGGATCAGCCGCGGCGCAAAGAAATTGTGGCGCCCATCACGCTGGCGTCCGGCTGCTGCGACCTGATGGTGACCGTTTGCCGGTCGCCGTGCGTGACCAATGTCAGGCTGGCGGCAAAGCTGATGCCCTTTGCCTGCACCTGGATGCGCTCACCTTTCGCTTCGCCGGTGAGCGTTCCAGCGGCATTGCGCGTCGACTCGCTCCACGTGCCGGTGACGGAGCCGGCGGCGTAGTTCGCGCTGCCGAGCAGGTCGAAATTATAGCTCGCGCTGGCGCAGCGGATATTGAGCTGAAGACTTTGTCGCTCCGACAGCACGTCATAGTTCGCACGGCAGCGGATCGGCTCGCGTACGCCTTTCGCCAATTCGATGGTGCCGTTGCCTGACCAGTGGCCCGCCAGGTTTTGGAACGGGCCGGCGCCTTGCGCCTCAATCTGAGCATTGCCGAATGCGAAAAGCGAAACTGCGATAACGATGATTGCGCGAAGCATTTTCCCTACCGATTGAAATGTGCCGACATGATACAGGCTCAGGCCTTTGAAACAAATCCGTCTCATTCGCAACCGCCCGTCAGGCCGCCGGGATAACGACGATAGCAATTGCCGGTTCCTCACGGAACATCGACGCCGGAATGTTTGTTGCCGAACTGGTCGATATCTGGAGACTGAGGAGCCGTCATGTTCTTTCGCATTGTCCCCGTCGCCGCGGTCTTGTTTGTCCTAGGCGGTAGCCCGCTGCTAGCTCAGGACCGTGACAAGCCCGCGCCCTCTTCGGAAGAAGGCTTGTTCAAGGGCACGCCCCAAGAGCAGGCCGCGTGCCGGCCTGATGCGGTGAAGTTTTGCAGCGACGCTATCCCCGACACGTTTCGCGTCCTCGCCTGCCTGCAAGAGCATCAAGATAAACTGCGTAAACCATGCAAGCAGGTGCTGGAGAGCCACGGTCAGCTATGACCGTTCCGGCCGTTGGTTGAGCGGCCCCGGCGAAATGAATGGCGATTTTGGTGCAGCAGCGTCAGCGTCCGCATCAGGCTGCGCGGCTGCGGAATGGCGGCCATGTGCTCACAGTCATGCGCCGTTTCGCCCGCGTCGAAGCAGCCGCGATATTTGATGACCGCCCAGGCGACCGGATTCCACTTCTTCCAGACCTGTTCGGCCTCCTCGCGAAGCAGACCCACAATCACTTCGGGAACGGGCCCGAACGCTTCCGGCATGACATCGCAGATTTCGGTATCGCGGAGCACATTCCATTTGGAGAACCCGCCCATCATCGGAGAGTTTATCGCGAAGATGACCCGGCTGATGCGGGTCTCACGCATGGGAAACGAGCACATCACGCAAGGCTCGACGTTCGAGTAAATCGTGCAGCCGGTCAGATCCTTGCGCCCGAGCGCCTGTTGCGCTTCGGAAATTGCGGTCGATTCGGCGTGCCGGGTAACGTCGGCGCTTTGCAGGACGCAATTCGTCGTCTCCGCCACGACGCGGGTCCCTTCCGCCACTAACGCAGCAAATGGAAGTTCCCCGCGTTCGGTCGCACTGGCTGAGAGAGCAATGCAGCGCTCCATCATCGCCGTGTCGACTTCGGATTGATCGGCGGTGATGCACGGTTCGGCTGACATAATAACGCACCCTTTAAAAACGGATTTCGTTTGATAAATGCTCGTCTTGCCGCAAAGGTTCCTGATTTGCGAGGCGCCGTTACGGCCGTCTCCGCACGATCATCGGCAGTCCATCTTTCGGACGTAATGTTACCTTTTGCACCGGCCAGACCGTGTGTCCCGGCATCAGCTCCAGATTGAAATTCCGCATAAGAGTCGCGAGCACAATCGAGGCTTCCTGCAATGCGAACGCCTGACCAATGCATATCCTCGGACCGGCGCCGAACGGCAGATACGCAAAGCGGTCGATTTTATCGCGCGCGCCATTGAGGAAGCGGTTCGGATCGAAGGCGTCAGGGTCGCGCCACAAGGCGCGGTGCCGGTGCAACACGTATTGCGCGATCACGATCATCATGCCGCGCTTGATCGGCTGGCCAGCAAGCTCATCGGGTCCGATTGCCGCACGGCTGATCGCACCGATCGGCGGATAGAGCCTGTTGGATTCGTCGATTACCGCCCGCGTTTCGGTGAGACGGTCGGCCACGCCGTCGATGCCCTCGTCTAGCTCTTTATCCGCTTCGGCCTGCAACCGCTCGCGCCATTCCGCCGACTGCGACAACAGAAACAGCGACCAGGTGATACTGTTCGCAGTTGTCTCGTGGCCGGCAGCAATGAAGGTCAGGATGTTCGCGCGCACCTCCGCCTCGCTCAGCGTCTCGCTTGTTTCCGGATCTTTCGCTTCGAGCAAAAGCGTAAGGATATCCTGAGGCGCGCTGCACGGATCGTCGGCGATGCGCTGGCGGCGCGTCGAAATGATGGTGTCGACCGCCGTTTCGAAAAAGCGCAGCGTCGGCTGTATTTTCCATCGGCTTGGGCGCGGCACGATACTGGGCACGCCCAGAATGTCGAACGGATCGATGCGCCCCACCGCCTCGAAGTATGTCTTCATGCCGATGCGAATGTCTTCCCGGTTTCGGCCTAGTCCGTCGGAGAAAATCGTGCGCTCGAGCACGTCAAGCGTGAGGCGCGTCACCTCGACCGCGAGGTCGACGACTTCGTTTTCGCGTAGCCGCAGCCGTTCAACCAGCGCGGCTGCCGCCTCGCTCATCGCGGCCGTAAAGCTCATGACGCTCCGGCGCGCGAACAACGGCGCTAGCAAGCGACGCTGTGTTCGCCACTGCGCGCTTTCGGCGGTTAACAGGCCATTGGTCAGGCCCGCCGACAGCACCCGCCGCTGCAGCCAGTCCTTCTGATAATTTTGCGCGTTCTCGAGCAGCACCCGGCGAATGGCAGTCGGCTCGCTGACCACCGCGACGCGCCCGATCGACAGCCCGCCCAGCACGATTGGCTGTTCGAAATGGGCCTCGGTCCAGGCTTCGAGCGGATTGCTGGCGAGCACCCGAAACAGTGCAATCGGTCCCAGCGATTTCGCCCGCGGCACCGGCGCCGGCGGGCGCAGCTTCGAGGTAGTTTCGAGCACTAGATCCTCCGCGCCCCGCGAGGGTGGGAATGTTTATATGGGCCACGCGGGCCGCCAGCCCCGTATAACGGTATTCTTTGCGTCCGAGTTCCAACGGACCCCAACCGGGCGGCAGACGTTGGTGAGCGGGGGCGATCACGTTTCCAGGGGTCAGGCTTGCCCAGCTTTTTTCGCAAATTCGAAATGATGCCCCTTTGCGCGGTTGGCGCGGCATTCATCGTTTTCGCCGCCGCCAGCGCCCAGGAAACCGGCGCGATAGGCCCGCCCGACCCGACCGGCGAATGGATGGTCGCTAAAGGCTACGCGCGCATCAAAATCGTCAATTGCGACGGGCAAATGTGGGGCGTCGTGGCCTGGGAGCAGACGCCGGGCGTCGACAGCAAGAACCCCGATCCGAGCAAGCGCGGCCGTCCGACGCTCGGCATGCCGATCCTGCTCGGCATGAAGCAGACCAAGCCGTACCAATGGGACGGCGAAATCTACAATTCGCAGGACGGGCGCACTTACACCGCCAACATCGCCATGACCGCGCCCGACATCTTGCGCGTGCAAGGCTGCGTGTTGCGCGTTCTGTGCGGCGGTGAAAACTGGACTCGCGTCACGCCCCCGCCGGAACCACCGCCGCCGCCGGCGCGCAAATCGAATTCGTCTTCAAATGGCAGCAAGAAGCCGCCCGCAAAAGCAGCCGCCAAAGAGCCGTCGCCGGAAGAGCAGATTTGCGAAAGCCTAGTCGGCGCCCCGGGGCTTACCCATGAGCGCCGGCTGAAATAGCACCGCCGCCCCGAGCGTGCAGACCAGCGACAGTGCCAGCAGTTTTCCCATGCTCGACGTACCGGGGTGGCTCGACAGCCACAGGCTGCCGAACGCGGTCGCGGTGGTCAGCGCGCTCCAGATCACCGCGCGCGTGAGGCTCGATTGCAACAAGTTGGTGTGTCCCGACCGCCACGCCATGATGTAATAAATCTTGAACGCGACACCGACACCCAACAGCAGCGGTAACGCGATGATGTTGGCGAAATTCAGCGGCATGCCAATCAGCACGCAAATTTCCAGCGTCACCACGCCGGCAAGCAGCAGCGGCACCAGCGTCAGCAACACGTCGCCGAACCGGCGAAGCACGATCCACAGGATGATGGCGATCGAAATCAGCGCGCAGGCGCCCGCCTGGATGAAGGCCATCACCACGGTATTGCCGGATTCCAGAATCGAGATCGGCCCGCCGACCGCGTTCGGATAGGCGGCAAGGATCGTGCGCGCGAACGTGCGCAGCACCGCCGTGTCGTTCGTATCGCCGCTCGGCGACACTTCGACGCGCGCCTCGCCCTGCGGCGTCAGCCATTGCTGCTTGATGCTTTGCGGCAAATTGTCCTTGGTGACCGCCTTCGCCTGCAGATAATCGGTAAGCTGTTTGAGATCCACCTGCAGCGGCACCACGAACGCATCTTGCGCCTTGTCGCGCAGCGTTTTGTCGGCAAGCGACAGCCGCAAAATGTCGGCGCCGAGACGTTTGGCGGCGTCCGCGCCCGGCCCGCTCTTGTTGGCCGCTGCCTTGCCCAATTGATCGGCGATGTTGTTGAGCGCGGCGACGTTCTCCGCGTCGGTCGGCGGCTTGCTGGTGGCTGGCCGGCGCAGAATAGCGCCGAGTTGGTTATCCAACGCGCGGATAGACGCCAGCTTTTTCGGTTGATCCTGCGGCACAAAGCTTTCCAGCGTCACGGCCTGCGAAACCTGCGGCAACTTGCGCAAGCGCTCCGCCGCTTCGGCCGCCTTGTCCGCGTTCGGCATCACGACGTCGATTGCGTTCATGCCGACGCGCGGATCGCCCCCAAGATCGAGCAGCGTCGCGATCGATTCGACCTTCGGGCTGCGCAGGTGGATCGGATCGAAATCGAAGGTGAGGAAATACAGCAGCGGCAGGCCGGCGATCGCGATCGCCACCGTGCCCGCGATCACCGGCACGCGGCGGCGCACCAGGAAGCGATCGACGGGCGCCAGGAAATGATAACCGATCTCCTCCGGTTCGCCCGGCGGATTGAGCACGGTCAGCAGCGCCGGCAACATCGTGATGCTGGTGGCGTAGGCGATCAGCATGCCCGCGCCGGCGATCTGTCCTAATTCCGAAACGCCGCGATAGCTGGTTGGCAAAAATGAAAGAAAACCGGCCGCCACCGCCGCCGCGGCCAACGTCAGCGGCACGCCGACCTTCGCCGCGGCCAGCGTCAGCGCCGACCGCAATTCCGGATTGTCGTGCCGCTCGGCGCGGTAACGCACCGCGAACTGAATGGCGAAATCGACGCCGAGGCCGACGAACAGCACCGCGAACGCGACCGAGATCATGTTGAGCGCACCGACCATCATCAGGCCGAGCGCGGCGGTGATCGCCAGTCCCGTGAACAGATTGATGAACACCGCAAAAATGATGCGCGCCGATTTCAGCGCCAGCCACAAGATTACCAGCACGACGATGACGGTGCCGATGCCATTGACCAGCGCGCCTTGCTGAACGGTGGCGAATTCCTCGTCCGCCATCGGCACCGAGCCGGTAAGCCGAACGCGTGCCTGGTATTTTCCTGCAAGATCGAGCTCGGCCGCCGCCTGCCGTATGGCGGCGCTCGACGCGCGTCCCGGCTCGAGCGAGGAGTAGTCCAGTGCCGGACGCACCTCGATGAAGCGGCGCAGATCACTCGCGCTCGGATGCTTGCCCGTGAGCAATTCCTGCCACGAGAATACCGCTTGCCGTCCATTCTGCACGTTTTCCAGCGTGTCCGCCGCCATCGACAGCGGCCGCACCATGTCGTCGAGCTTCAGCATGCCGTTGGTGACGCCGATCAGCCCGAGCGACAGCGCGCGCGTCAGGCCGCGCAGGCTCGGGTCGTTGTGCAGCGTGCTGATAAGCGGCCCCGCCTGCCCCAAGCCGTCCGTGAATCCTGCGACGTCGTTCGCGGGCCGAAACAGCAGACCGTTGCGCGCGAAAAATTCGTTGCCGCTTAAGTCATCTATCGCACGGAAAAGCGCCGGCTGCGACGAAAGTCGATGGGCGAGCGCCGCACTCGCCGCCGATGCAAGCTCCGATGTCGGCGCATCGACCACGACAAGCGTGGAACCGAAGTGCCCCGGAAATTGCTTTTCGAAACTTAATTCGCGCTGCCGCCAATCAAGATTGGGCGAGATCAGTTTGTTGATGTCGGTGTCGATAGCGAAATGCGCCGCGGAATACGCCACCGATGCGACCGCAGCGGCTCCGCACAAGGCGATGATTAGCCAAGGGAAACGGGTGCAGACCCGGACAATCCCGGCGACGGCGGAAGCTAGCACGATGGACACCGCCTTCCGCCCATGCCCGCACCCGCAGTGGTTCCATCGTACTTCCGAGCCAAAATCAAGCCTTCCCGAACGGAACCTTTAATACGGAATTTGATTGTCCCACTTCGAGAGCCATTTCGGGGGCAACGGATGAGGTCCGAATAAGGGACAGGGCCGATCCGATAACGCGGTGCCGGTGGGACGAGCACCTCCATGTTCATTGCCGAAGGATTACCCACGAATGACGGCGTCCAGTTCGATTTTCGATCAAAAGCAACCACGTACAATTCTCGACTCCATCACGAGTCCGGCGGATTTGCGCCGTATCAATGCGCGGGACCTGCAGCGGGTTGCAGACGAATTGCGCAGCGAGACGATCAACGCAGTTGCGTTGACCGGCGGCCATCTCGGCGCGGGACTCGGTGTCGTCGAACTAACCGTCGCTCTTCATTACGTCTTCGACACGCCCAATGACAAGCTGATCTGGGACGTCGGACACCAGGCCTATCCGCACAAGATTTTGACCGGGCGGCGCGACCGCATCCGCACCATACGGCAAGGCGGCGGCCTCTCCGGCTTCACCAAGCGCGCGGAGAGCGAATACGACTGCTTCGGCGCGGCGCATTCGTCGACCTCGATCTCGGCCGGCCTCGGCATGGCCGTCGCGCGCGACCTCGGCGGAGACAAGCACAACGTCATCTGCGTCATCGGCGACGGCGCGATCTCGGCTGGTATGGCCTACGAGGCGATGAACAATGCCGGCGCGCATGACCGCCGCCTGATCGTCATCCTGAACGACAACGAAATGTCGATCGCGCCACCGGTCGGTGCGATGTCGAATTATCTCACGCGGCTGTTGTCGAGCCGCACCTACATGTCGCTGCGCGGGCTCGGCATGCGTGTTGCAAACCGCTTGCCGCGCTTCTTCAAGGACCGGGCCATCCGCGCGGAGGAATTCGCGCGTGGTTTCATGACGGGCGGCACGCTGTTTGAGGAGCTCGGTTTCTATTACGTCGGCGTCGTCGACGGGCACAATCTCGATCAGCTCGTGCCGGTGCTGGAAAACGTCCGCGACGCGGACAACGGACCGATTCTCGTCCACGTGCGCACGCAGAAGGGCAAAGGCTACGCCCCGGCAGAAGCCTCGCAGGACAAATACCACGGCGTCGTTAAATTCGACGTCGCCACCGGCAAGCAAAACAAATCGAAGCCTGCCGCTCCGTCCTACACGAAAGTGTTCGGCGAAAGCCTGGTCAAGGAAGCGAAAAAAGACGACCGCATCGTCGCCATCACGGCGGCGATGCCGGCCGGCACCGGCGTCGATATTTTCGAGAAGGCGTTCCCGGAGCGTACCTTCGACGTCGGTATCGCCGAGCAGCATGCCGTCACGTTCGCCGCTGGCCTTGCGACGCAAGGCTTCAGGCCGTTTGCCGCGATCTATTCGACCTTCCTGCAACGCGCTTACGACCAGGTGGTGCACGACGTCGCGATCCAACGCCTGCCCGTGCGTTTCGCGATCGATCGTGCCGGCCTCGTCGGCGCCGACGGACCGACCCATGCCGGCTCCTTCGACCTCGCTTATCTCGGCTGTCTGCCGGGCTTTGTGATCATGGCTGCGGCCGACGAAGCCGAGCTCGTGCACATGGTCGCGACCGCTGCGGCCATCGACGACCGGCCGTCCGCCTTCCGCTACCCGCGCGGCGACGGCGTCGGCGTTGAAATGCCGGAAGTTGGCGTACCGCTCGAAATCGGGCGCGGCCGCATTATCAAGGAAGGCGGCACCGTCGCATTGCTGTCGCTTGGCACGCGGCTCGCCGACTGCCTGCAAGCGGCGGAAATGCTGGCCGCACAAGGTATCTCGACCACAGTTGCCGATGCGCGTTTCGCCAAGCCGCTCGACACCGACCTGACCCTGCGGCTCGCGCGCAATCACGAACTGCTGCTCACGGTCGAGGAAGGCGCGATCGGTGGCTTCGGTGCGCACGTCCTGCAATTGCTCGCTGAAAATGGCGCGCTTGAGCAGGCCGGCTTCAAGGCGCGCTCGCTGGTGCTGCCCGACATCTTCATTGACCACGACTCGCCACCCGCCATGTACGCGAAGGCCGGGCTCGATGCGACCGGCATCGTCGCCAAGGTGTTCGAGGTTTTCGGATCGCGGGCGATCGCTGCGACTTTGCAGCCGATCGCGATCCGTGCCGACCATCCCACGCGGCTGCGTGCGGAAACCTCATTTGAATCCAGCGCCGGCCTGAATGGAGGCGCGCGATGAAAGTCATTCTCGCCCAGCCGCGCGGCTTCTGCGCCGGTGTCGTGCGCGCCATCGAGATTGTCGAGCGCGCGCTCGATAAATACGGGCCGCCGGTCTACGTGCGGCACGAGATCGTGCACAACAAATGGGTGGTCGACGCGCTGAAGGCGCGCGGCGCCGTTTTCGTCGAGGGCCTCTCCGAAGTTCCGCCCGACGGCATCACGATTTTCAGCGCACACGGCGTGGCGAAGAAAGTCGAACTCGACGCCAAGGAGCGCGGGCTGCATGTGCTCAATGCCACCTGCCCGCTTGTTTCCAAGGTGCACAGCCAAGGCCGCCATTATCTGCGCGAGGGCCGTACCGTCGTGCTGATCGGCCATGCCGGCCATCCCGAAGTGGAAGGCACGCTGGGCCAGATTCCCGGACCGGTGCTCCTGGTGCAGACCGAAGCCGATGTCGAGGCGCTCGATCTCCCGGCCGATGCGCCGATCGCCTACGTGACGCAGACCACGTTGAGCGTGGACGACACCCGCGGCGTCATCGCGGCGCTCTACCGCCGCTTCAAGGACGTCGTCGGGCCCGGCACGCAGGATATCTGCTACGCGACACAAAATCGCCAGACCGCGCTGCTAGAACTCAGCAAGCTGGTCGACGTGATTTTCGTCGTCGGCGCCAAGAATTCCTCGAACTCGAATCGCTTGCGCGAAATCGGTCTCGAGGCCGGCGTTCCCAGCCACCTGATCGCCAATGGCGCCGATATTCAGCCGGAATGGCTGAAGGACGTCGAGGTGGTCGGCATCACCGCGGGCGCGTCGGCGCCTGAGGTGATGGTCAGGGACGTCATCGATGCACTACGCCGGATCGCGCCGGTGGAAGTGTCCACCCTCCCCGGCCAGGAGGAACACATGGAATTTCGTGTTCCGGTCGAACTGCTCGATGTTCCGAGCAACAGCAAAATCGGTAAGGACGGTAGTCTTGAGCATTCCTCTTCTGCAGAAATTGCTAGTCGGTAGTTATGTCGTCAGGCAACGCTTCGCCGGACGGAAACGTTATCCGCTGGTGCTCATGCTTGAGCCGCTGTTCCGGTGCAATCTCGCTTGCGCCGGCTGCGGAAAGATCGACTACCCGCGCGAAATCCTGAACCAAAGCATGGCGGTCGAGGACGCGCTTACCGCCGTCGACGAATGCGGTGCGCCGGTTGTGTCGATCGCCGGTGGCGAGCCACTGCTACACAAGAAGCTGCCGGAAATCGTCGAAGGCATCGTCGCGCGCGGCAAATTCGTCTATCTCTGCACTAATGCGCTGCTGATGGACAAGCGCATGGACCAGTACAAGCCGAGCACTTATTTCACCTGGTCGGTGCATCTCGACGGCGATCAAGAACTGCACGACAAGTCGGTGTGCCAGGAAGGCGTTTACGACCGCGCTGTCGCCGCCATCAAGAAGGCGAAAGAGCGCGGCTTCCGCGTCAACATCAATTGCACGCTGTTCAACAATGCGCAGGGCGACAAGGTCGCAGCCTTCTTCGATACCGTGAAGGCGATGGGCGTCGACGGCATCACCGTGTCGCCCGGCTACGCCTACGAGCGCGCGCCGGATCAACAGCACTTCCTCAACCGCGACAAGACGAAACAGCTTTTCCGCGACATTCTCCGGCGCGGGCGCGGCGGAAAAAACTGGAGCTTCAGCCAATCCACGATGTTCCTGGATTTCCTCGCAGGCAATCAGCAGTACCGCTGCACGCCATGGGGCAATCCCACCCGCACGATCTTCGGCTGGCAGCGGCCCTGTTACCTGCTCGGTGAGGGCTACGTGAAGACCTTCAAGGAATTGATGGAAGGCACCGACTGGGACTCCTACGGCACCGGCAATTACGAGAAATGCGCCGACTGCATGGTCCACTGCGGCTACGAAGCGACCGCCGTGCAGGATACGATCAAGAATCCATTCAAGGCCTTGGCGGTCACACTGCGCGGCGTGCGCACCGAAGGCGAGATGGCGCCGGAGATCGCGCTCGACCGGGCGCGGCCGGCCCAATTCGTGTTCTCGCGTCACGTTGAGACCAGAGTAAAAGAGATTCGCGCGCAAGACGCCTTAGAGCGTCAGGCACGTGCCGCGCAACCGCCCAAGCGCGAGCCCCAAGTCGCGCAGGTGCGTTAATTGCCCCCGGCCAGGATTGGGAACTTCCAACTGTAACGATTCGGTGCTGGAACCGCGAAAGTGCTTGATCCGTTATTGCCGGAAGACCCTGCCGCTATTTTGCGGCAACGGCCGGAGATTGGTCATGCGCCGACGGACAATTCTCGTGATCGGCCTGCTCGCCACGGCGGTGCTCGCGCCTGACGTTGCGCGCGCGCAAATCTCGCTGACGCCGGGCGGCATCATGGGCGCAGTAACACGGCCGTTCCGTGACATGTTCGGCCGCCTCGGCCGTCATCGGCCGATGCCACACCGCAATGCGGCGAACGAAGCCCGCGCCTCTGCTTCGCAAAAACCACAGTCCGGATCCGAGCTTGGCGATGTCGGGCCAATGACTTGGCCGGCGACCTACTCCGACGTGCTCGGATACACGTTCTGGCCGAAAGACTATATCGGTGAACTGCGCGGGCACGGCTTCGGCGATATCGCCACAACGATTGTCGGCCCCCTGCCAGCGCATCGCGGGGCCACCACGGTCGGCGCGGCCTCTGCGGATACCCAAACCGACGCCGGTGGCTCCACGAAAAATTGCAACGACAGCGCGGCGACGCAGAGCGATTGGCCGGCGAAGCAAATCGAGGACACCGCGCAATTGAACGGGCCGCAGAAAGCCGCGCTCGACAAGCTGCGCGCCACCATCGCCGACGCCACCAAAGCCATCAAGGCCGGTTGCCAGGACACCGCTTCGATGCCGCCGATGCAGCGGCTGAAGTTCTTCGAGCAGCGGCTGTGGGCCGTGCATGACGCCGGCACCCTCGTGCGCGAGCCGCTCAAGGTCTTCTACGACTCGCTGACCGACGAACAGAAAGCGAAATTCAAGGCGCCGCAGCAGCAGGAGCCGGCCGATAAGGCCGCGGGCGCCGCTGCGAAGCGGCAGGCGCAGATGTGCTACGCGCAAGGCTCCGGCGACATCGAGAAGTTTCTCAGGCAAATCCAGCAAGCGGTGCGGCCGACCGAGGCGCAGCGCGCGAGCGTCGAGACCTTGCACCAGAAAACCGAGCAGATGGGCAAGCTGTTGCTGGCGGCCTGTGCGCAGCCCGTTCCCGAGACGCCGATTGACCGGCTTGACGCCGCCGACAATCGCCTGACCACGATGAATTACGCGGTGACCACAGTCGATATTGCGCTTAACGATTTCTATGCGCAGCTCAGCGACGACCAGAAGGCGAAATTCGATTCGCTCGGCCGCTGATCACATGCCGATAATCACATGCCGAATTGCACGGCGCGGCGATTGCTCGCCCGCAAATTCCGGTAGCGCGCCAGCGCCCACAACGGGAAGAACTTCCGATAGCCGTGATAGCGCAGGTAGAACACGCGCGGAAACCCGGTCGCGGTGAAAGGCTTCTCGCGCCAGAAGCCATCTTCGCCCTGCGTGCGCATGAGATAACGCACGCCGTGCTCGATCGCCGAATGGTCCGCCTCGCCCGCCGCCATCAACCCAAGCAGCGCCCACGCGGTCTGCGAGGCCGTGCTGGCGGCCTGCTCGTGGCCGCGATAGTCGAGCCGGTAGCTCGTGCCGTCCTCACCCCAGCCGCCGTCCGGATTCTGGATTGAGATGAGCCACGCCGCCGCCTTGCGGATTTCCGGCGCGGTATGCGCGAGCCCGGCGGCATTGAGCGCGCACAGCACCGACCAGGTGCCGTAGATGTAGTTCATTCCCCAGCGCCCGTACCAGCTGCCGTCCGGCAATTGCGTGCGCTTGAGATAATCGACGCCGCGCGTGAGCGCCTCGCCCCGCTCACCAAGCTGCGCCAGCATTGAGACGACGCGCGCGGTCACGTCCTCGGTCGGGGGATCGATCAGCGCGCCGTGGTCGGCGAACGGGATGTTGTTGAGATAGTCATAGACATTGTCGACGTCGAACGCGGCCCAGCCGCCGTTGCGGCTTTGCAGGTCGCGCACCCATTCCGCGCCACGCGCGATTGCCTCGTCGAACTTGGCGCCACTGCCGAGACGCCGCGCGCGGTCCATCGCCAGCACCACCACCGCGGTGTCGTCGAGATCGGGATAATGCGGATTGGCGTACTGGAATGCCCATCCGCCGGGCCGCACGGCGGGCCGCCGCGCTGTCCAGTCGCCGGGAAGGTCGAGCACCTGGCGCGGCAGCAGCCATTCAAGTCCATCACGCGCGCCGGTGACCGCCTCATCGCCACCGGCTTCCAGCAAAGCGTGGCAGGCAAGCGCCGTATCCCAGACCGGCGACACGCAAGGCTGGCAATAGGCTTCGTCGTTGCCGACGATCAGCAATCGGTCGATCGACGCGCGCGCGACCGCCGCATTTTCCGGTTCGCCCAGCACGTCGAACATCATCGTGGCATTCGCCATGGCCGGGAAGATCGCGCCGAGACCATCTTCGCCGTTGAGCCGTTCCGTGACGAAAGCACGGGCCTGGTCAATCGCACGCCGGCGCAGCCGCTTCGGAAACAAGGGAACGAGGCGGCGGAGCATCACATCGACGCCGCGGAAAAACGTGAACCACCACCAGCTTTGGTGAACCGCCTTGGCCGCGGACCCGATGCTTTTCGGCGGCTGGAGAAAAAGCTCGTCGATGGTCACGCCGCGCGGATTTTTCGCCTTCGGCTTCAACGCCTGCAGCACCAGCAGCGGCACCAGAACCGTGCGCGCCCAGTACGACACCTTGGACAGATGAAAGGGAAACCATCGCGGCAGCAGCACGATCTCGACCGGCATTTCCGGCACGCTGCGCCAGTCCAGCACGCCATAGAGCGAAAGCAGCACGCGCGTGAATACGTTGCAGTTTACCGCGCCGCCGCGCGACCGGATCGCCTCACGCGCCCCGCGCATATGGGCATCGTCCGCGCTGTCCCCGATCATCTTGAGCGCAAAATAGGCTTTCACGCTCGCGCTCATGTCGAACGCGCCGTCATGATACAGCGCCCAGCCACCATGCGGGCCCTGAATGCGGCGCAGTTAGGCGGCGATTTTTTGCTCAAGCACGGTGTCGACCGGCTCGCCGCGATAATACCGCAGCAGCACGTATTCGGCCGGAATGGTCGCGTCGGCTTCGAGCTCGAACCCCCAGGGGCCATCGGCCTGACGGCAGTCGAGCAACGCGCGCGTTGCCGCCTTTGTTGCCTGCTCTACGTGACGATCAAAATCGCGCCCCTGTAC
>JBAUHH010000181.1:0-5678 GCA_049680165.1 Pseudolabrys sp. | reverse complement strand
GGCAAGGCGCGCGAAGTGCCGGAAGCGATCCGCAAGGCGACCGAGGCGGCCAAGCGCGGCTTGACGCGCGTGCCGCTGCGCGAGGGCCGCACGCTGCATCACGACGTGCTCGGCCGTCACGGCGCCGTCAAGGTTTACCTGCGCGCGGCGCCTCCCGGCACCGGCATCATCGCCGGCGGCCCGATGCGCGCCGTGTTCGAGACGCTCGGCATGCAGGACGTGGTGGCGAAGTCGCTCGGCTCGTCCAATCCCTACAACGTGGTGCGCGCGACCTTCGACGCGCTCAAGCACCAGGATTCACCGCGCTCGGTTGCGGCGCGCCGCAATCTCAAGGTTTCCACGCTGCAGGCCCGCCGCCGCGAAGGCGGCGACGCCGAAGCCGCCGCCGACTAAGGAATCGTCAAGCCATGGCGCCCGCGAAGAACATCAAGATCGAGCAGGTGGCGAGCCCGCAACGGCGTCACCATGACCAGCGCGCGACGCTCATCGGGCTCGGTCTCAACAAAATCGGCCGCATGCGCGATCTGCCGGATACGCCGATGACGCGCGGCATGATCCGCAAAGTGCAGCATCTGGTGCGCGTGGTCGGCGAAGCGAAATAATTTTGCTTGTCATGGCCGGGCTTGTCCCGGCCATCCCGAGCACAAGGCACAGCGGTGCCTTCCTAAGCGATACCCGGCACAAGGCCGGGCATGACAAGGGAAGAGGATGAGGGTTGAAATGAAACTTCACGAGATCGCCGACAATCCGGGCGCCCGCAAGCAACGCCACCGTATCGGCCGCGGCATCGGCTCGGGCATGGGCAAGACCGGCGGCCGCGGCGGCAAGGGCCAGACCGCGCGCTCGGGCGTGCGCATCAAGGGCTTCGAAGGCGGCCAGATGCCGCTGCACCGGCGCCTGCCGAAGCGCGGCTTCCGCAACACGCCGTTCGCGGTCAAGCTCAACGAGATCAACCTGGGCGACGTGCAGGAAGCGATCGACGCCGGCACGCTCGACGCCAAGAACGCAATCGACTCCGATGCCATGATCAAGGCCGGGCTGATGCGGCGCGCCAAGGGTGGCGTGAAGCTGCTCGGCGGCGGCGAACTCAAGGCCAAGGCCGAATTCACCGTGTGGCGAGCCTCGAAGTCGGCCATCGCCGCGGTCGAGAAGGCCGGCGGTACCGTCAAGATCCTGGCGCCGGCGAAGGAAGTCGACGCCGAGCCGCGGGGAAAGAACAAGCGGATGGCGCTCGCAGCTGCCAAAGGCGGCGGCAAGCCGAAAGGCGGCGGCAAGGGCGAGGCCAAGAAGGCCGAGGGCGGCGAGAAGAAAAGCGAAGCTGCGGAAGGCAAGGACGCGAGCTGATCCCTATATCAGCCTGCGGGCGCGAGCTCTCGGCAATCGGAGCGACTGATGGTCTCGGCGGCAGAACAATTAGCGGCCAATCTCAATTTCTCGGCGCTGGCGAAAGCCGAAGAGCTCAAGAAACGCATCTGGTTCACGGTCGGCGCGCTGCTGGTTTATCGGCTCGGCACCTACATCCCGTTGCCCGGCATCGATCCGGCCGCCTGGGAGCAGATCTTCAATACCCAGGCCGGCGGCATCCTCGGCATGTTCAACATGTTTTCCGGCGGCGGCATCCACCGGATGGCGATCTTTGCGCTCAACATCATGCCGTACATCTCGGCATCGATCATCATCCAGTTGATGACCACCGTTTCGCCCACGCTCGAGGCGCTCAAGAAAGAGGGCGAGCAGGGCCGCAAGATCATGAACCAGTACACGCGGTATCTCACCGTGGTGCTGGCGGCGTTCCAGTCCTACGGCATCGCCATCGGCCTTGAGGGCACCGGCAGCGTCGTGTCGAGCCCGGGCATCTTCTTCCTGATGTCCACCACGATCACGCTCACCGGCGGCACCATGTTCCTGATGTGGCTCGGCGAGCAGATCACCTCGCGCGGCATCGGCAACGGCATCTCGCTCATCATCCTGTCGGGCATCGTCGCACAATTGCCGTCGGCGATTGCCGGCACGCTCGAACTCGGCCGCCAGGGCGCGCTATCCACGGGCCTCATCCTCGCGGTGCTGGTGATGGCGGTCGCGGTCATCGCCTTCATCGTGTTCATGGAGCGCGCGCAGCGACGCCTGCTGATCCAGTATCCCAAGCGTCAGGTCGGCAACCGCATGTTCGAGGGCCAGTCCTCGCATCTGCCGCTCAAGCTCAACACCTCGGGCGTGATCCCGCCGATCTTTGCGTCCTCGCTGCTGCTGTTGCCGACGACGGTCGCCAATTTTAACGCAGGGCAGGGACCGGGCTGGCTCACCACGGTCACGACGCTGCTCGGCCACGGACGGCCGTTGTTCCTGATCCTCTACATCGCGCTGATCGTGTTCTTCGCGTTCTTCTACACCGCGATCGTGTTCAACCCGACCGAGACCGCGGACAATCTGAAGAAGCACGGCGGCTTCATCCCCGGCATCCGGCCGGGCGAACGCACGGCGGAATACATCGACTACGTGCTCTCGCGCATCACGGTGGTCGGCGCGCTTTACCTCGCCATCGTCTGTCTCATTCCGGAGATATTGATCTCCTACGCGGCGGTGCCGTTCTATTTCGGCGGCACCTCGCTCCTGATCGTGGTCAGCGTGACCATGGACACCGTGGCGCAGATCCAGGGCTATCTGCTCGCGCATCAGTATGAAGGCTTGATCAAGCGCTCCAAGCTGCGGGGGCGCCGCAGATGAGGTTGATCCTGCTCGGCCCGCCGGGGGCGGGGAAGGGCACGCAAGCGCAACGTCTGGTCAAGAAGCACGGAATTCTCCATCTCTCGACCGGCGACATGTTGCGAGCGGCGGTAGCGGCCGGAACGCCGATCGGCCTGAAGGCCAGGGACATCATGGCGCGGGGCGAGCTCGTTCCCGACGACGTGGTGATCGCGATCATCGCCGACCGCATCGATCAGCCGGACGCCAAGGCAGGCTTCGTGCTCGACGGTTTCCCGCGCACGGTGCCGCAGGCGCAGGCGCTCGACCGGTTGCTGGCCGAACGTGGGCTCAAGCTTGACGCTGTCATCGAACTCAAGGTCAACGAGGGTATCCTGCTCAAGCGGATCGAGAAACGCGTTGCCGAGATGACCGCGCGCGGTGAGAAGCTGCGCAACGACGACAATCCGGAGGTGCTCAAGGGCCGGCTCGTCGCCTATCGGGCGCAGACGGCGCCGCTGGCGGACCATTACGCCCGCCACGGGGCGCTCAAGTCGCTGGATGGCATGGCGCCGATCGAGGCGGTGACGGGCGCCATCGATCGCATCTTCGCCCCCGCGCCCGCCCGCAAGGCTGCGCCTCGTAAGGCGACAGCCCGCAGGGCCCGTTCCGGCCGGGCCAAACCTGCGAAACGCAGGGCCAAGGGTTGGTCCAAGCCTGCGAAATCAAGCCGGGGGAACCGGCCGGCCAAGGCCAAGGGCCGAAAACAGACGGCACGGGCGAAACGCAAAAATAGGCCGGTACGGCGCAAATCAGGCGCCAGCCGGAGGTTGACGAGAGCGAGATGAATCCCCTAATAAGTTGCGTATTCAGAGGTTTGACACGATGCCGGGCCCCGGCAAGGCAGGGGAGGGTGTCGTGTTACGCTTTGCGTTATCCCCTTCCCGGGACACAAGAATTCGGCGCAGGCCGATAACAGGAGAGACCATCCGTGGCTCGTATCGCGGGCGTGAACCTTCCGACCAACAAGCGCGTCGTCATCGCGCTTCAGTACATTCATGGCATCGGGGCCAAAACGGCCCAGGACATTATGACCAAGGTTAATCTTCCGCCCGAGCGGCGCGTGTCGCAGCTCACGGATGCCGAGGTCCTGCAAATTCGCGAAATGATCGACCGCGACTTTATCGTCGAGGGCGACCTGCGCCGCGAAGTTGCGATGAACATCAAGCGGCTGATGGACTTGGGCTGCTATCGCGGCCTGCGTCACCGCAAGGGCCTGCCGGTCCGCGGCCAGCGCACGCACACCAATGCGCGCACCCGCAAAGGACCGGCCAAGGCGATCGCCGGCAAGAAGAAGACACCGACGCCGCAATAGTTTCGACGACAGGGAATTGTCCGCGCCGTAACGGCTGCGGACTGCGAAAGGATCGAGAATGGGTAAGGAAGCCACCCGCGTCCGCCGGCGCGAAAAAAAGAACATCGCCTCCGGCGTGGCGCATGTGAGCGCATCGTTCAACAACACCATGGTCACCATCACCGACGCGCAGGGCAACACCATTGCCTGGTCATCGGCGGGGACCATGGGCTTCAAGGGCTCGCGCAAATCGACGCCCTATGCCGCGCAAGTCGCCGCCGAAGACGCGGCCAAGAAGGCGCAAGAGCACGGCATGCGTACTCTCGAAGTCGAGGTTTCCGGTCCGGGTTCGGGCCGCGAGTCGGCGCTGCGTTCGCTGCAGGCCGCCGGCTTCACGATCACTTCGATCCGCGACGTGACGACGATCCCGCATAACGGTTGCAGGCCACGTAAGCGTCGTCGCGTTTGATTTTTCTGGGCGGGCGCGCACGGCGCGTCCGCTTCCGCCGAACTTTTCCCCACACGGCGGGTGGGATGCGCGGGCCAGACCTGCGCCGCTGGATAGGTGAAGACGTGATCCAAAAGAATTGGCAAGAGTTGATCAGGCCCAACAAGCTCCAGGTTGCTGCCGGCAACGAGCCCGCGCGAACCGCTACGGTCGTTGCCGAGCCGCTCGAACGCGGCTTCGGCGTCACGCTCGGCAATGCGCTGCGCCGCATTCTGCTCTCCTCGCTGCAAGGCGCGGCGGTGCAGTCGGTGCACATTGACGGCGTGCTGCACGAATTCTCCTCGATCGCCGGCGTGCGCGAGGACGTCACCGACATGGTGCTCAACATCAAGGACATCGCCATCAAGATGCAGGGCGAGGGTCCCAAGCGCATGGTGGTCAAGAAGCAGGGCCCCGGCACGGTGACCGCCGGCGACATCCAGACCGTCGGCGACGTGGTCGTGCTCAATCCCGACCTCGTGCTGTGCACGCTCGACGAGGGTGCCGAGATCCGCATGGAATTCACGGTCAACACCGGCAAGGGTTACGTGCCGGCCGAGCGCAACCGTCCCGAGGACGCGCCGATTGGCCTCATCCCGGTGGACAGTCTCTATTCGCCGGTGCGCAAGGTTTCCTACAAGGTCGAGAACACCCGCGAGGGCCAGATCCTCGACTACGACAAGCTCACCATGACGATCGAGACCAACGGCGCGGTGTCGCCGGAGGATTCGCTCGCCTATGCCGCGCGCATCCTGCAGGATCAGCTCAACGTGTTCGTGAATTTCGAGGAGCCGCGCAAGGAGCAGGCTACCGAGACCATTCCAGACCTCGCGTTCAATCCGGCCTTCCTCAAGAAGGTCGACGAGCTCGAATTGTCGGTGCGCTCGGCCAACTGTCTCAAGAACGACAACATCGTCTACATCGGCGATCTCGTTCAGAAGACGGAAGCCGAGATGCTGCGCACGCCGAACTTCGGCCGCAAGTCGCTCAACGAGATCAAGGAAGTGCTGGCACAGATGGGCCTCCACCTCGGCATGGAAGTGCCGGGCTGGCCGCCGGAAAACATCGAAGAGCTCGCCAAGCGCTTCGAGGATCATTACTGAGCGCGTCCCGGGCGGTAGTCCGGGCTCGCTGCCAAGACAAAGAAGGTAAGGG
>JBAUHH010000180.1:0-2827 GCA_049680165.1 Pseudolabrys sp. | reverse complement strand
TGGTCAGGCGTGGAGCGGGTTACCCGCAAGGCAGAGTGGCCCGATTGGGTCCCGCCGGCCGAAATGATCGCGCGCCAACCCTATCTCGCCCGCTTCACCGCCGGCGGCGAAGGAAATCCGCTCGGTGCTCGCGCAATTTATCTGGGCAATACGATTTACAGAATTCACGGCACCAACATGCCGGGAACGATCGGCCAGAACGTCTCGAGCGGCTGTATCCGTCTGCTCAATGCGGACGTGATCGATTTGTACAATCGCGTGACCGTCGGCACGAAAATTATCGTGCTGCCGAATCATGAAGCTGTTGCAGCGGTCGCTAGTCCGGTCAGCCACGTCGCGGCACGGATCTACGACACGCGCCCGTCCAACATTTACTGAAGCGGCGTTACGGCCCGGGCTGGCGCTGCTCGTCGGCCCCCGTCTCGCTTCCCTATGCGACTGTCTCAGGCCGGCGGTCTTCTGAACCGGCCGGATTCTCACGCGTTGTGATCGTTCGCGTTCGGATAGAACAACTGCTGGCCGCCGATCTTGTAGTTGGCGATGTCCTTCTGCCCCTCCGGCGAAATCAGATAATCGATGAACTGCTGGCCGAGATCCTTTTTGACGTTCGGATGTTTCGCCGGGTTCACCAGCATCACGCCGTACTGGTTGAACATGCGCTTGTCGCCCTCGACCAGAATCTGAAGATCGCCTTTGTTTTTGTAATGAATCCAGGTGCCACGGTCGGACAGAACGTAGGCATTACTTGCGCCGGCGGTATTGAGCGCGGCGCCCATGCCCTGGCCGATCGCCTTGTACCAGGGGCCCTTGTCCTTGTTTATGTCGATACCGGCATCCTTCCAGAGCTTGAGTTCGGCGATGTTGGTGCCGGAGCGGTCGCCGCGTGAAATGAAGTCGGCCTTTTTGTCCTTGATGGTCTGGAAGGCTTTTGCGACGTCCTTCATGCCTTTGATGCCGGCGGGATCGCTCTTCGGCCCGATCAGAACGAAATCGTTGTACATCACCGGATAGCGCTTGGTGCTTTGGCCTTCGGCGAGGAATTTTTCTTCCGCCGACTTGGCATGCACGAACACGACGTCGGCGTCGCCGCGCCGTCCGGTGTCGAGCGCCTGGCCGGTGCCCTGCGCGATCACCTTCACCGTGATCCCGGTCTTCTTCTTGAACAACGGCAAAAGGTATTCGAACAGACCGGAATCCTGGGTCGATGTCGTGGACGCGACAACGATCGACTTGTCCTGCGCGAACGACTGTGGAGCGGCGAAAGCCAAGGCGCAGAGCGCGACCGCAAGCGCAAGCGCGGAACAGAAGGTGCGACGTGACAGCATTGAAAATCCTCCATTCTTTTCTGAGTTAGACCAGCAAATCGCCGACGATGAATTTTCTTGCTTCTTCGGTTTTCGGGCTCGCGAAGAAGTCGTTGGCGGAAGCTCTTTCAATCACGCGGCCGCGGTGAAGCAGAACGATCTCGCCGCCGATGCGTTTTGCCTGCCCGAGGTCATGCGTTGACATGACAACTTTCACGCCGCGTGCGGCTATCGCCGTGATGATGTCTTCGATTGCCTTGGTAGCGGCCGGGTCGAGACTGGCAGTTGGCTCGTCGAGGAACAGCACGGCCGGATCGCGCGCGAGCGCGCGGGCGAGGGCAAGGCGCTGTTGCTCGCCGCCCGACAATTTCCGCGCGGGCCGGCTTCCCAAGCCATCGATGCCGACAAGCTTGAGTAGTTCGTCGGTGCGCCGTTCCCATTCGCTGCGCGGCAGCCGAGCGATCTTCAGCGCGTAATGAATGTTGCCGACGGCCGTGCGCCGGAGCATCACCGGCCGCTGGAACACAAACGCACGCCGCGTTGGCGGGACATTCTCGCGTCCGCCCCACGTCACTTGTCCGCGCGAAGCAGGGACGAGCCCCATTGCCAGGCGTAGTAGTGACGTTTTTCCAGCGCCGTTCGGGCCGATCAAGATTGTCGGGACGCCGCCCAAAATCTTCAGCGAAACGCCGTCAAGAATGGCGGTCTTTCCGGCCGTGACTTGCACGCCGTCGATTGCAATGGGCAACTCCGAAACAGGTGCGCGCATGGTCATCCCGCGTATCGTTCGCCGGCGCGGCGCGCGCCCCACGCAAGCGCGTTAATCAAGACCACAATCGCGATCAGCACCATGCCAAGACCGATCGCCAGCGGCAGATCGCCTTTCGACGTCTCGAGCGCAATCGCGGTTGTCATCGTGCGCGTGAAACCATCGATATTGCCGCCGACGATGATGATCGCGCCTACTTCCGCCGCCGCGCGGCCGAAGCCCGCCAGCAGGGCGGTCACAAGTGAAAACCGCGCGTCCCAAATCAGCGTCGCGACGCGGCCGAAGGCGCCGACATTCATCGCCGCAAATTCGTCGCGGTATTCGACCCACAAATCCTCGATCGTTTGCCGCGCCAGCGCGGCGACGATCGGCGCAACGAGGATTGTCTGGGCGATCACCATGGCCTGTGGCGTAAACAGCAGGCCCCACGAGCCGAGAGGTCCGGAATGCGAGAGCGCGAGAAAAACGGCGAGGCCGGCAACCACCGGCGGAAGGCCCATCAATGCATTGAGCGCGACGATCGCGGCTTCGCGTCCGGGGAAGCGCGTCAGCGCGATGACGGCTCCGAGCGGCACACCGATCAGCGAGGCGAGCGCGACCGCGCTCAGGCTAACCACCAGCGATAGCCGCACGATGGCGATCAGCGCGGGATCGGCCGAAAGCACGAGTTGTAACGCTGAAACGTCTGTGTCCATCGTGGCCCTTCGGGGCCTTTTCGCGCCGATGGTGGCGAGCGTCAAACATAGGCGAAAAC
>JBAUHH010000179.1:0-3999 GCA_049680165.1 Pseudolabrys sp. | reverse complement strand
GGACAGGCGTCGAGGTTGCCTGGTTCTAAATGATTCGGGCCGCGCCCGAACCGCCGCACTCTCTCACGCTCCACCATGGCCGGGGGTTGGGCCCGCCACTTAGCACTTAGGACACTTAGGCCTCAGGACCGGGCTTGGCTCGGTCCTATCGCTATTGGGCCGCCTATGGGCCGAACCGCTTTTAGTCCTGATCCCCGGAGCACGCCGAAGCGCGTCCGGGAACCAGGTTTGCCTCAGTTGATCCTCGGGTCGCCCCGAAGACTCTGCTTAAATAAGCCGTGCTTACTTAAGCTCAACCTTTGCGCCGACCTTTTCGAGGGTTGCCTTGATCTTGTCGGCTTCTTCCTTGTTCACGCCTTCTTTCACGTTCTTCGGCGCGCCCTCGACCAAGTCCTTGGCCTCTTTCAGGCCAAGACCGGTGAGCGCACGGACTTCCTTGATCACCTCGATCTTCTTTTCGCCGGCAGCGGCGAGCACGACGGTGAATTCGGTCTTCTCTTCGGCGGCAGCAGCGGCGCCGCCGGCGGGGCCGGCCGCCACCGCGACTGCGGCCGCGGCGGAAACGCCCCACTTCTCTTCCAGCATCTTGGCGAGATCTGCCGCCTCGAGGACGGTCAGGCCCGACAATTCATCGACGATCTTTTGCAGGTCAGCCATTGTTACTTCCTATCGGTTCGAACCAGTTGAGTTGCTCTACGCCGCAGCGCTCTTGGGCGCCTCTTTGGAGGCATAAGCCTGAACCACGCGCGCGACTTTCGACGCGGGCGCATTGACGAGCTGCGCGATCTTGGTCGCCGGAGCCTGAACGAGGCCGACGATCTTGGCGCGCAATTCATCGAGCGACGGCAGCGCGGCCAGAGCCTTGACGCCGTCGAGGTTCAGAGCGGTCTTGCCCATCGTCCCGCCGAGGATGACGAACTTTTCGTTCGCCTTGGCGAAATCGACGGCCACCTTCGGCGCCGAGACCGGATCGCCGGAGAAGGCAATCACGGTCGGCCCCTTCAACAGGGGCGCGATAGCGGCGGCGTCGGTGTCCTTCAGAGCGATCTTGGCGAGACGGTTTTTCGCGACCTTCACCTTGGCGCCAGCAAGACGCATCTGCTTGCGCAGGGTTTGCATCTGACTGACGGTGAGGCCGGAATAGTGCGCCACCACCACGACGTTGGAGGTCTTGAAGACCCCGTTGAGTTCGGTGATGGCGTCCTGCTTTGCCGCTCGATCCACTGCAAGCTCTTTCCGGTTGACGGTCCGCCGTGCTTTGACGGGAGCCGCCGGGTTGACACCAGCCGTCCCGCTTCAAAGTTCATGCGAACCCGGGCAGGACGACGCTCCGTTAAGCCTGCCCCCCGAACGCAAACGTGAAGCGCTCGGGTATCCGAGGTTCGAACCAAACTGGCGCCCCGCAAAAGCGTCGCGCTAACTCGGTCTCTTCCCCCATCTGTGCTGGCCCCTTTCGAGATCAAGCCTTGGCTGCAAGCAGCCGCGGCACCGGCAGTCTTGGACAGGTGGGCTGATCCGTTGCCGGACTTCGCCTCGCGCGCCTCTCAAATCGACGGCAATTTTTCCTTCCCTCTCAGAGCTCCCGCCGGGATATCCAAAAGGAAAAGGTACCTATCACCATCTTTTTGTAAGGACGCGCAAAGGCGCGCCGACAAGCAGGCCGGCACGCCCAATGGCCGTGATTTAGTACGTCCGGCCCGTTTTGCCAAGTCTTTTTTCCGGAAATTCCCCTGGAAAACAGGCATGGCAGCACGGTTTAGCGGCTTAGGCCCCGGTCGTGCCGAACAGGCTGCTGGGATCGACCTTGACCCCCGGTCCCATGGTCGAGGAAATCGCAACGCGGTTGATGTAGTGGCCCTTGGCCCCCGGGGGCTTGGCCTTCTGCACCGCGTCGGCGAACGCCTTGATGTTCTCGACCAGCTTGTCCTCCGGGAACGAGGCCTTGCCGACACCGGCCTGGACGATGCCGGCCTTCTCCACGCGGAACTCGACAGACCCGCCTTTGGCGCCTTTGACGGCGTTGGTGATGTCCATGGTCACCGTGCCGACTTTCGGGTTCGGCATGATGCCGCGCGGGCCCAGAACCTTACCGAGACGGCCGACCAGCGGCATCATGTCGGGCGTGGCGATGCAGCGGTCGAAGTCGATGGTGCCGCCGGTGACCTTCTCGACCAGATCCTCCGCGCCGACCACATCGGCACCGGCGGCTTTCGCCTCCTCCGCCTTGGCGCCGCGCGCGAACACGCCGACGCGCAAGCTCCGGCCGGAGCCGTTCGGCAGATTGACCACGCCGCGCACCATCTGGTCCGCGTGAGTCGGATCGACGCCGAGGTTCATCGCGATCTCGATGGTCTCGTCGAATTTCGCCTTGGCGCGCTCCTTGACCATCTTGACCGCTTCCGCGATCGAATAGGACTTGTCGCGATCCACGCCTTTGCGGGCGGCGACGGTGCGTTTTCCCAAATCTGTCATGGCGCTTACTCCGTCACCTGAAGGCCCATCGAGCGGGCGGAACCCTCGACCATTTTCATGGCCGCTTCGATGGTGTCGCAGTTCAAGTCTTTCATCTTCTGCTCGGCGATCTCGCGCACCTGCTTCTTGGTCACCTGGCCGGCGACGTCGCGGCCGGGATTCTTCGACGCGCTCTCGACCTTCGCCGCCTTCTTGAGGAAGTAAGACACCGGCGGCGTCTTCATCTCGAAGGTGAACGAGCGATCCTGATAAGTGGTGATAACCACGGGGATCGGCGTGTTCTTCTCGATCTTCTGGGTCTGCGCGTTGAACGCCTTGCAGAACTCCATGATGTTGAGGCCGCGCTGACCCAGCGCCGGCCCGATCGGCGGCGACGGATTAGCGGCGCCCGCGGGCACCTGCAATTTTAGGAATCCAGTGACTTTCTTGGCCATCTCTCACTCCTGTTAGTGGTGCGGATCTTGGCGGTTGGCGGCCGCCTCACCTTCCACGGCTTTCACACTTGTCATGGCCGGGCTCGACCCGGCCATCTCGCTTAGGTTGGCACCGCAGTGCCTATTGATCGGGATTGCCGGGACAAGCCCGGCAATGACGATCAGAGCTTCTCGACTTGCCCAAACTCCAGCTCGACCGGCGTTGCGCGCCCAAAGATCGACACCGCGACCTTCACGCGCGAGCGGCCTTCGTCCACTTCCTCGACCGTGCCGTTGAACGAGGCGAACGGTCCGTCGGACACGCGCACCTGCTCACCGATCTCGAACGACACCGACGGCTTCGGCCGCTCGATGCCTTCCTGCACCTGGTGCAGGATGCGATCGGCTTCGGCATCCGAAATCGGCATCGGCTTCTTGTCGGTGCCGAGGAAGCCGGTGACCTTCGGGGTGTTCTTGATGAGATGGTAGACCTCGTCGGTCAGATCCATCTTCACCAGCACATAACCCGGGAAAAACTTGCGCTCGGCGTCCACCTTGCGGCCGCGCCGTACCTCGACGACCTTTTCGGTCGGCACCATGACTTCCTCGAAGTGCTCCGCGAGGCCGCGCTGCTTCGCCTGCTCGCGGATAGATTCGGCCACCTTCTTCTCGAAATTCGAGTAGGCGTGGACGATGTACCAGCGCTTGGGCTTGGTGGTGGTTGTTGTCGCCGTGTCGCTCATCTCATGAAGCCTTCAGCCGCCGCCTGCTATGCCGAGCACGAATGTCACCGCAACGCGGATCACCTGATCCGCCACCAGGAAGAACACCGACGCGATCGCCACCATGACGAAAACCATCGCGGTGGTGATGGCGGTCTCGCGGCGCGATGGCCACGTGACCTTATTGGTCTCGGTGCGCACTTCCTGGAGGAACTTGAACGGTGACACTCTTGCCATAACGAGTCCTAATCTAATGCTTGCCGGTGACTTTCGCTCCCGCCTTCGCAGCGAAAGTTAACGCCGGATCTCCGCCTGGCAGGAGTGGAGGGACTCGAACCCCCAACCCCCGGTTTTGGAGACCGGTGCTCTAGCCATTGAGCTACACTCCTCCG
>JBAUHH010000178.1:0-14013 GCA_049680165.1 Pseudolabrys sp. | reverse complement strand
GATCGGGGCGGATCACGATGGTGTGGATCTTCTTCGGCTCGGTCGACATCGGGTCGGCCGAGACCTGCAAGGCGCCGGTGGTCGCAGCCTGCGGCGCGGGCGGCGGCGGGAAAGCGGCTGGCCTGTTCTTGATGTCGACCGGCGCTTCCTCGCGCGAAACGACTTTCTCGGCCTGCGGACGATCGCCGACGCGATCGTAGATCGCCTTGGCGTTCGATTTCTGGTCGTTGCTCGCGGCCGGAACGACCTTGCTCGGCGCGGTGTCTGCCTTGATCACCGGTGGTGGCAAACGCATTCCGGGATAGCCAAACAGTTGGCGGTAGCCGTACGCACCCGCAACGCCGACGACCGCGAGCATGAAAATGCCCGCGATCGCGAGAACGCTCATACGGCGCTTCGGCGCCGGACGGTCGTCGTAATAGTCGTCGCCTTGCTGTTGCGCCTGCTGCTGGTAATACGGATCGGCCTCGTAATCGCCGGCGTGCTGCGGCTGCTGCGCTTCGGCCTGATGGTCGTAGGCGCCGTGGTACGGATCGTTGCCGGTCATGTGCCCTTGCGCGCCGGCGACCGGACGATCGAAGCCCGGACCGCTGAAGGTCTGCTGCTCGACGGCCTGCTGATGACGGGGCTGCGTTGGCGCGGAAACGTGATAGCCGGTCGCGCCATAGGCGGGCGCAGGCTGCGCAATGCGCGGATCGGCGGCGGGTTGCGGCTGGTAACTGGCGGGCTGTTGCGGCTGATAGTTGGCGGGCGCCTGCTGTTGCGGATTCCAATTCTGCGCCGGTTGCTGCGGCGGCGCGCGGCGCGCACCGTCGCGGCCGAATTCGGCGAACGGATCGTTCTGCCCGATCAGGCGGGCAAGTTCGGCAAGCGGATCATTGGTGGCGCTGGAACCGGCGGGCGCGGCGCCGCGGTTGTTGGGATCGTTCGAACGGTAGGGTCTCTGGTTGCTGTCGTCTGCCATTCGGTTCCCCGGTCGTGCCTTTGTGTTTCGCGCGCTTGATACACCGCCCGCTCGGCAAAATAGCGACAGGTGCGCGGAATTATCGCATTTCCTCCGGCGCGGAAACGCCGAGCAGCGCGAGGCCGGAAGCCAGAACGGTGACGATCCCCTGCACCAAGGCCAGGCGCGCCGCGGTCGTTTCTGGATCATTCTGGATAATGAAGCGTAAATGAGGCAAGTCTTTTCCGCGCGTCCATTGCGCATGAAATTCGCTTGCGAGTTCATACAGATAGAAAGCGATGCGGTGCGGCTCGTGGGCGAGCGCGGCGGATTCGACGAGCCGCGGGAATGAAGCGATGCGGCGCATCAGCGAAAGTTCCGCCGCGTCGGTGAGCCGATCGAGCGGCGCCTTGGCCAGCAGCACCGCCCTTTCCTTGGCGTTCGCCGGCAAATCGGGCATCGCCTCGCGCGCGTTGCGGAATATCGATTCGCCGCGCGCGTGGCCGTATTGCACGTAGAACACCGGATTGTCGCGCGACTGCTCGATCACCTTGGCGAGGTCGAAGTCGAGCACCGCATCGTTCTTGCGGTAGAGCATCATGAAGCGCACGGCGTCGCGGCCGACTTCGTCGACGACCTCGCGCAGCGTGACGAAGTCGCCCGCCCGTTTCGACATTTTCACCGGCTCGCCGGCGCGCAACAGCCGCACGAGCTGCACGAGCTTGACGTCGAGCTCGGCCTTGCCGCCGCTCACCGCCTTCACCGCCGCCTGCATGCGCTTGATGTAGCCGCCGTGGTCGGCGCCCCATACGTCGATCATCTGAAGGAAGCCGCGGTCGTATTTCGATTTGTGATAGGCAATGTCGGAGGCAAAGTAAGTGTAGCTGCCGTCCGACTTCATCAGCGGCCGGTCGACGTCGTCGCCGAAATCGGTCGAGCGGAACAAAGTCTGCTCGCGGTCTTCCCAATCTTCCAGGTTGCCGCCCTTCGGCGGCGGCAGACGGCCTTCGTAGATTTCACCGCGGGCGCGCAAATCTTCAATCGTATTGGCGACAAGATCCTTGCCGTCCTGATTGAGCGAGCGCTCCGAAAAGAAAACATCCTGCCGCACATTGAGCGCGGCCAGATCGCCGCGGATGAGGTCCATCATCATCGCAATGGCCTTGGCGCGCACGAGCGGCAGGCATTCGGATTCAGGTTTCGCAGCGAGCGCCTTGCCGTGCTCGGCGGCCAGCGCCTCGCCGACCGGTTTGAGATAATCGCCGGGGTAAAGGCCGTCCGGAATCTGTCCGATAGTTTCGCCGAGCGCTTCGCGGTAACGCAGGAAGGCCGAGCGCGCGAGCACGTCGACCTGCGCGCCGGCGTCGTTGATGTAATATTCGCGCGTGACGTCGAAGCCGGCGAAATCGAGCAGCGTGGCAAGCGCGTCGCCGAACACCGCGCCGCGGCCGTGGCCGACATGCATCGGCCCGGTCGGATTGGCGGAAACATATTCGACGTTGATC
Source organism: Pseudolabrys sp. (assembly GCA_049680165.1). Classification (GTDB taxonomy): domain Bacteria; phylum Pseudomonadota; class Alphaproteobacteria; order Rhizobiales; family Xanthobacteraceae; genus Pseudolabrys. The sequence continues at coordinate 11,565 of JBAUHH010000178.1, read as the reverse complement.
TTTTCGCGCTTGCCGATGCCGCTGCGGCCATAAGCTGTGCCCGCGCGCAGGATCGTGCGCAGCTCTTGCGCCCAGACAGGCGGCTTGAGCGTCAGATTGATGAAGCCGGGTCCGGCGACCTCGACCTTCTCGATCGTCTCGTCGTCACGCAGCTTCGCCGCGATGGCGTCGGCAAGCTCGCGTGGCTTCTTGCCGGCGTCCTTCGCCAGCACCATAGCGGCATTGGTCGCCATGTCGCCGTGGCTCGCATCGCGCGGCGGCTCGACCACGACGCGCGAAAAATCCGCGCCCGGCAAAAGCGGCGCAGCGGCTGCATGAACGCGCTCGAGCACGTCGGCAAAGAGATTTTTTGGCTGATCGGCGCTTGTCATTATGGCGCTGCGGCTAACGTAATTCCGGCCTCAAGTCAAAAACGTGCGGTGCCTACCTGATCGACACGCCGCTATCGACCGAGAGCACCTGACCGGTGGTGATCACCGACTCGTCGGAGGCGAGATAAACCGCCATGTCGGCCATGTGTTCGGGCATGCCGAGGCCGAGCAGGTGCGTCTGCGCGAGCTTCTCGATGTCCTTGGCGTCCTTCATCAGATTCTTCACCCGCTCGGTGAGCACCACGCCGGGTGCGATCGCGTTCACGCGGATCTTGTGCGGCGCGTATTCGACCGCCATCGAGCGTGTCATCGCGGCGATGGCGCCCTTGGCGGCGGTATAGCAATCGCGGCCGGGCAACGCGCGCAGCGCGACGATCGACGACATGTTGATGATCGAGCCGCCGCCCGACTTGATCATCAGCGGGATGCCGATCTGCGAGCAGAGGAAGGTGCCGTAGAGGTCAAGCTTGATCACGCGCCAGAATTCCTCTTCCGGCGCTTCGGTGACGGCGCGGTCCTGCGCGCTCGAGCCGCCGGCATTGTTGTGGAGGATCGTGAGCTTGCCAAAACGCTTGATGGTTTCATCGAACGCGGCCACGACCTGCGCCCGCTCGCGGATGTCGCAGTGGATGAAGTGGGCGTCGCCGCCGAAATTCTTGCCGCGCCCGCGGGCGGACTCGGCGGCGGCTTCGCCACGCGCCCTGTCGATCTCGGCGATGACGACCTTGGCGCCCTCTTCCGCAAACCGCTCGGCGGTGGCGCGGCCGATGCCGCCGCCGCCACCCGTGATGAAAGCAACCTTCCCGTCCAACCGCGCCATTCGTCATTCTCCCAACATTTCATTTGTCATCGCAATTCCGGCGTCGCCTTGAAATACTTCGCGTGCTCGACCAGCGCGTAACGGTCGGTCATGCCGGCGATGAAATCGGCCACCACGCGGATACACGCCGCCTCGTCCTTGGTGTCGAAGCTCCCGGCCCATTCCGCCGGCATGTCGTTCGGCTTGCCCACATAGTGCCCGAACAGGTCGCGCACGACGCCTTCCGCATCGTGCATGATGCGCATCACGCGCTCGTGCCGGTACATGCGCGGATAGAGAAAGCCCTTGATGCCGGTGTCGGCCTGCTCCAGCCGCGAAGAGCCGACCACAGGCCTACCCGCCCGCCGCACGTCGTCGGCCGAGCGCGGATCGATCTCCTTGAGCCGCCGCGCCGTGCCCTCGATCAAATCCACGATCATGCGCGTGATCAGGCGGCGCACGACCTCGTGGCCGCGGCGCGCGCGATCGAGGTGCGCATGTTGTGCGTCGATCTCGGCGACGATCTCGCCGATGATCGGCACCGCCGCGATGTCGTCGAGGCCGAACAGATCGGCGCGCAGGCCGTCGTCGATGTCGTGCGCGTCATAGGCGACGTCATCGGCCATCGCCGCAACCTGCGCCTCGGCGCTGGCGAAACTCCACAGCTCGAGATCCTGCACCTGCACATAGTCGCGGATCGCCTGCGGCACGCCGCGCTTGGCGTACCGTCCGGCCGGGGCGCCGCTGCGGTCGATGAGCGGTCCGTTGTGCTTGACCAAGCCCTCGAGCGTTTCCCAAGTGAGATTGAGGCCGTTGAAACCCGCATAGGGCCGATCGAGGTCGGTGACGATGCGCAAGGCTTGCGCGTTGTGATCGAAGCCGCCGTGCTGTGCAAGGCACTCGTCGAGCGCGCGCTCGCCGGCGTGGCCGAACGGCGTATGACCGAGATCGTGCGCGAGCGCGAGCGCCTCGCTCAAATCCTCGTCGAGCCCGAGCGCGCGCGCCAGCGAGCGCGCGATCTGCGCGACTTCGAGCGTATGCGTGAGCCGCGTGCGGAAATGATCGCCCTCGTGGAAAACGAACACCTGCGTCTTGTGCGCCAGTCGCCGGAAAGCCGCCGAATGGATGATGCGGTCACAGTCGCGGCGGAAATCGTTGCGGGTCGGGCTTGCCGGCTCGGCATGCAGCCGCCCCCGGCTTTTGGCCGGATCGGCAGCATAAATCGCGCGTTCACAGCCGGCTTCGATCGCCATATTGGGCAATATATTAAAGGGCGAATGATCTTGCTTGGGATCATGCGCCGGATTGACGCTAAAGGCCTGCGCACTTAACTATCAGGAAAGCGCCCTGCCAATAGGATGAGGGCGCAAAAGGCAGCGATGGACACAAACGTCACAGTCAGCGAACGGGCGGCCCGCCGGATCGGCGAGATCCTTAAAGGCGAGCCGAGCGGCACCATGTTGCGCGTCAGCGTGGAAGGTGGCGGCTGCTCCGGTTTCCAGTACAAGTTCGACATGGAGCACGCCAAGGCCGACGACGACATCGTCATCACGCGCGAAGGCGCCACGGTGCTGATCGATCCGGTCTCGGTCGGCTACATGGCGGGATCGGAAATCGATTTCGTCGAGGATCTGATCGGCGCTTCGTTCAAGGTGAAGAACCCGAAAGCCACCGCGTCCTGCGGCTGCGGCACCAGCTTTTCGCTTTAGCCTTGCGTCATTGCCGGGCTTGACCCGGCAATCCAGCATTTTTCGAAAAGGATGGATGCGCGGGTCAAGCCCGCGCATGACGGCGCGTTATTCCGCGGCGACCGCCGGCGGCGCTTCCTGCACTTCCTCGAGCTGCGGCTCGAGGCGGCGCTTGAGCATGCGGTCGAAGCCGTCGAGGTAGAGATAAATCACCGGCGTGATGTAAAGGGTCAGCAATTGCGACAGGCAAAGGCCGCCGACCACGGCGACGCCGAGCGGCTGGCGGAGCTCTGCGCCGGCGCCGGTGCCGAGCGCGATCGGCAGCGTGCCGAAGATCGCGGCGAACGTCGTCATCATGATCGGCCGGAAGCGCAGAAGCGCGGCCTCGCGGATCGCGGCGTCCGCGCTCAAGCCGACGCGCCGCCGCTCGATGGCAAAGTCGATCATCATGATCGCGTTCTTCTTCACGATGCCCACCAGCATCACGATGCCGATCATCGCAATGACCGACAGGTCCATGCGGAACAGCATCAGCGTCAGGATCGCGCCGATACCAGCCGACGGCAGGCCGGAAATGATCGTGATCGGATGGATGAAGCTCTCATACAGGATGCCGAGCACGACATAGGCGGCGAAAATCGCGGCGAGGATAAGAATGCCCTGCCCGCGCAATGAATCCTGGAACACCTGCGCGGTGCCCTGGAAGCCGGTGCTGATCGTCGCCGGCAGGCCTTCGTCGCGCTCGAGCTTCTGGATCGCATCGACCGCCTGACCGAGCGAGAAATCCGGCGCGAGGTTGAACGAGATGGTCACCGCCGGCTGCTGGCCCTGATGGTTGATTTGCAGCGGCCCGACGCTTGGAACGAAATGCGTTACCGCAGAAAGCGGCACGGTCGTCCCGTTCGTCGTTTTCAGATACAGGCGGTTGAGATCGTTCGGCGACGCGCGGTACTGCGGCATGCTTTCCAGGATGACCTGATAGTCGTTCGCAGGCGTATAGATGGTCGCGACCTGGCGCGTGCCGAACGCGTTGTAGAGCTCCTGGCGCACCTGATCGACCGTGACGCCGTAGACGGCCGCCTTTTCGCGGTCGACGTCGACGGAGATCTGCGGATTTTTCACGTACAGGTCGGTGGTGACGTCGAGCAGGCCGGGAATCTTCGCAATCTTGTCACGCAATTGCGGCGCGAGCCGATAGAGTGTGTCGGTATCGTTCGATTGCAGCGTGTACTGATACTGGCTCTTGTTGAGCCTGCCGCCGAGATTGATGTTCTGGATCGGCTGGAAGAAGATTCGAATACCGACAATCACGTTCGCGGTCCGTCGCAACCGCGCGAGGATGACCGGCAGGCTGTCGCGCTCCTTCTGCGGCTTGAGCGCCACAAGGATGCGCCCGCTGTTCACCAGCGAATTGGGGCCGCCGCCGCCGACCGTCGAATTCACGTAGGCGACCGCCGGATCGGCCCGCAAGATGTCGGCCACCTTGCGTTGATGCTCGGTCATCGCCTCAAAGGAAATGTCGGTGCGGGCTTCGGTCAGGCCGAGCACGTAACCGGTGTCTTCGGTCGGGAAGAAGCCCTTCGGCACGATAATGTACAGCCAGATCGTCCCCGCGAGCGTGGCCAACGTGACCACCAGCATGATCGACTTGAATCTGAGAACGACATCGAGCGTGGCCTGGTAGGCGCCCAGCATTTTCTCGAACAGGGCCTCGAAGGTGCGCAGGATGAAATTCTGCTTTTCGTCCACGTGGTGGCTCTTGAGCACGCGCGCGCACAGCATCGGCGTGAGCGTCAGCGAGACGAAGCCGGAAACGACGATCGCCACGGAAACCGAAACCGCGAATTCGCGGAACACGCGGCCAACCATGCCGCCCATCAACAGCACCGGGATGAACACGGCGATCAGCGAGAAGGTGATCGACACGATGGTGAAGCCGATCTCGCGCGATCCTTTCAGCGCGGCTTCGAACGGGCGCATGCCGCCCTCGATGTGGCGCACGATGTTTTCCAGCATCACGATGGCGTCGTCGACCACGAACCCGACCGACAGCGTCAAGGCCAGCAGCGTCATGTTGTTGATGGAAAAGCCGAACGCGTACATCGCCGCGCAGGTGCCGATCAGCGAAACCGGCACCGCCAGCGCGGGAATGACGGTGGCCGAGACTTTGCGCAGGAACAGGAAGATCACCATGATCACGAGGCAGATCGCGATCGCCAGCGTTTCCTGCACATTTGCGACCGCCGCGCGGATCGAGGTCGAGCGGTCGAACAGCGGCTGCATCTGGACCGACGGAGGCACTTGCGCGCGCAACTGCGGAAGCTTGTCGCGCACCATGTCGACGACTTCGACGGTGTTGGCGTCGGGCTGGCGCTGGATCGCCAGCACGATGGCGCGTGAATCGTTAAACCAGCTGGCAACCGTGTCATTTTCGACACTGTCGATCACGCGCGCGACTTCGTTGAGCTTGATCGGCGCGCCGTTGCGGTAGGTAATGGTCACGTCTTTGTAGTCGGCCGCTTTCGGCATTGCGCCGGTCGCCAGCAGCGTCACCGACTCTTTCTTGCCTTGCAGGACGCCGACCGGGGTCGAGGAATTGGCCTTTGCAACCACGTCACGAATGGTGTCGAGCGAAATGTTGCGCGCGGCCGCCGCAGCCGGGTCGACCTGGACGCGCACGGCGAATTTCTGCGCGCCATAGACCAGCACCTGCGCGACGCCCGGCAATTGCGAGATGGTCGGCGCCAGAACCGTCTCGGCATAATCGTCAACCGTCGACAGCGGCATCGTGTCCGAGCGCAGGCTTACGTAGAGCACCGGGAAGTCGCCGGGATTGACCTTGCGGAAATACGGCGGCGTGGTCATTTCGACCGGCAGCCGGCGTTGCGCGGTGGCAAGCGCGGTCTGCACGTCGAGCGCGGCGCCGTCGATGTTGCGGCCAAGGTCGAACTGGATGGTGATCTGGGTGGAGCCGAGCGAGGAGGACGACGTCATCGCCGAGATGCCGGAGATGGTCGAAAGCTGCCGCTCGATCGGTGACGCCACCGAAGCCGCCATCGTCTCCGCGCTGGCGCCGGGGAACGTTGCCGTGATCTGAATCGTCGGGAAATCGACCGCCGGCAATGCCGCCACCGGCAGTAGCCGATAGGCGAAGGCGCCGAAGACGATCAACGACGCCGTCATCAGTGTCGTGAGGACCGGGCGGCGGATGCAGGTTTCGGAAATATTCATGTCGGAAATATTCCCGGGCTCAGCTGCCCGCAGTCTTCGGCTGACGCGGTGTGACGTGGGTGCCGTCCGACAACAGCAACTGGCCGTCGGTCACGACCGTTTCACCGCCGTTGAGGCCGGAGGCGACAACCGTCTGGTCGGCAATCTGGCGCTCGACCTTGACGGGCTGGACTTTCGAAACGCCGTCCTTCACCACGAAAACGAAAGTACCGGTTTGGCTCACCTGAATCGCCGTGGTCGGGACCGCCACCGCTTCTTCCTCGCGCAACGTCAACTCGGCCGTCACCAGAGTGCCCGGCCAGAGCAATTCGTCCTTGTTAGGCATGGTGGCGCGGATCGTCGCCATGCCTGTGGTCGGATCGACGGTGTTCTCGATCATCGTCACCTGGCCGACAGCGTGCTTCGTGTCGCCCGGCACGTAGGCTTCGATCGTCGCGGTTTCGGCGGAAATCGCGTGGCGAATATCGGGCAGGTTTTTCTGCGGCACGGTGAAGCTGACATAAACCGGCGCCATCTGGTTGATGGTCGCCATCGGCGTGGTGTCGGCCTGGCGCACGAAATTGCCGATCTTTACATTGGCCATGCTGATGCGGCCGGATATCGGCGCGCGGATCGTGCAGAAGTCGAGTTGCACTTTCAGGTTTTCGAGCTGCGCGCGGTTCGAATCCGCCGTCGCGCGCGACACGTTGACCAGGGTCTGCGCGTTATTGAGAGTGACGATCGGCGTCGCGTTGCGGGCTGCGAGATCGGTGTAGCGCTCGACGTCGCGCTGCGCCTGCTCCAGCGTCGCCTGCGCGCCATCGATCACCGCCTGGATGCGCTTCATATCCGCTTCGATCTGGCGGCCATCGAGCGTGAACAGCAGATCGCCTTTTTCGACGTGGGCGCCATCGCGGAAATGGACCGCCACGATGGTGGTGTCGATCCGCGGCTTGATCGCCACGCTGGCGATGGGCGTGACCGTGCCAAGCGCGCTGAGCCGCACCGGCACCTGCTTGCGTTGCGCTTGCGCGACCTCGACCGCGACATCGCGGGTCTGGCTTTGCGAGCGCGCGGCCGCGCCGTCGGTCGTCCAGACACCGCGGATAAGCAAGACAATGCCAATCAGGGCGAGCGCCGCCACCCCAAATAGCCACTTTCGCTTCGTCATCGGTAAATGTCGGCCCGGGCTCTTTGTGGCCCTGCCCGGGCGCTCCCTAATTCCGCGGAACTGCCTAGATTTCCACTACAAACGGGCCGCGTTGGTCCGCCTTCTAGCATATAAACGGCCTTAAGTGCATATCCCTGCGGTGGCTGGTAAACACGCCAAAAGCGGTCTTATTCGCCCACAGCCGGAGCCTTTATGCGTGTCGCCACCTGGAACGTTAATTCGGTCAAACAGCGCCTGGATAACATCCTGGCCTGGCTCGCCGAGCGGGCGCCCGACATCGTCTGCCTGCAGGAAATCAAATGCGTGGATGACGCATTCCCGCGGGAAGCATTCGAGGGGCTTGGCTACAACGTCGCCGTGCATGGGCAGAAGGCGTTCAACGGCGTGGCGCTGCTCTCGAAGCTGCCGTTCGACGAAGTGGCGCCGGGCTTGATCGGCGACACCGCCGACGTGCAGGCACGGTTCCTCGAGGCGCAAGTCTCGACCAAAAGCGGCGTGTTGCGCGTGGTGAGCCTCTATCTGCCCAATGGCAACCCACCCGACACCGAAAAATATCCGTACAAACTCAAGTGGATGGACCGCCTTATTGCGTTTTCACGTGAGCGGCTGAAGCTGGAAGAACCGTTTCTTTTGGCCGGCGATTACAACGTCATCCCGACGCCGGCCGACGCGCACAATCCGGCTGCCTGGACGCGAGACGCACTCTTCCTGCCGCCCACCCGTGAGCGTTTCCGCACCCTGTGCAATCTCGGCCTGACCGACGCTATCCGCGCCGCCAGCGACTCATCCGAGCTTTACACCTTCTGGGATTATCAGGCCGGCGCCTGGGCCAAGGATGACGGCATCCGCATCGATCACGTCCTAATGTCACCGCAGGCGGCCGACCGATTCGTCGATGCCGGAATCGACCGCCACGTGCGCGGCTGGGAAAAGCCGTCCGACCACGTGCCCGTCTATGTGGACCTCGCTATCGAGAAGCGCTGAACGTCACTCGCGGCGGGTCTTGAGCCAACGCTCGAGATAGACCAGCGCCAGCGCGCGCTCGTCTTCGGTCGCCTGTTTGAAGGCGCTGTCGTAGAGTTGGCTGATCCAGGTCTGATCGGTTCGCGCGCCGTCCTTCGCAAGCGTCAGCCACATCAGGCCGACCGCCGCCTGCCGTGGCACGGTTTCGCCGGAGAACAGCATGGCGCCAAGCGCGGCCTGTGCCTGGCATTGGCCCTTGTGCGCGGACAAGCCCAGCCAGCGTGCGGCGAGCTTGGGATCGCGCGGCACGCCCACGCCGTCAAGATAGAGCCGCGCCAGATAATACTGCGCATCGGGATCGCCGAAATACGACGCCGCATAGGCGAACATTTCGCGCGCGCGCTCGGGATCGCGCTTGATCGCGGTTTTCGGAATGCCCTCGAGATAATAATGGCCGAGCGCGACGAACGCGTTGGCAACGAAGCGCGCCTGCGGCGTGGTCGGATTATCGTCGGCGTGGCCGTCGGCAATGCTGCGGAAATATTTGAACGCCCGCATGTCGTCGTGCGGCACGCCGTTGCCTTCGGCGTACATGCGGCCGAGCTTCCATTGCGCCAGCGCGTGGCCATTCTCGGCCGCGTATTCGAGCGAGGTCACGGCCTTCGCCATGTCGCCCGTTTTGAGCCAATGCGCGCCGGAACGGAACGCTTCCATCGGCGTCTGCGGAGGCACCGACGCCATCGCGTTGTCGGATTTGCTGCCGTCGAACGCCAGCGCCGGCCCGGCTGCAAGGCCGAAGCCGATCAGCACGGCGCCAAGGAGGACGTCAGCTATCCGCATAACACTTCTTTTCGCCCGCCCCGCCCGGATGGGTGATTGCGCCGTTGACCGCCGGACCGACCTGCTGGGTGTACTTCCAGAGATAGCCGGAGCCGTATTCGTTCTCGCGCGGCTGCCACTGCGCCTTGCGCTTGGCGAGTTCGTCGGCGGAGAGCTTGACGTCGATCGTGCCCTTCTCCGCGTCGATCTCGATGATGTCGCCGTCGCGCAGGAGGCCGATCGGTCCGCCGATGGCCGCTTCGGGGCCGACATGGCCGATGCAGAATCCGCGCGTTGCGCCGGAGAAACGGCCGTCGGTGATGAGCGCGACTTTTTCGCCGACGCCCTGGCCGTAGAGCGCGGCCGTGGTCGACAGCATCTCGCGCATGCCCGGGCCGCCGCGCGGACCCTCGTAGCGGATCACCAGCACGTCGCCGTGCTTGTAGGTTTTGTTCTTCACCGCCTCGAAACACGCTTCCTCGCCGTCGAAGCAGCGCGCCGGGCCGGAAAACTTCAGTGTTTTCATGCCCGCGACTTTCACGATCGCACCCTCGGGCGCGAGATTGCCCTTCAGGCCGACCACGCCGCCGGTCGCGAGCAACGGCTTGTCCGCAGGACGGACGACGTCCTGATCCGGGTTCCATTTCACGTTCTTGAGGTTCTCGGCGATGGTGCGGCCGGTGACGGTCAAGCAGTCGCCGTGCAGGAAGCCGTGGTCGAGCAGCGTTTTCATCAACAGCGGCACGCCGCCAGCCTCGAACATGTCCTTGGCGACATAACGGCCGCCCGGCTTCAAATCCGCGACATAAGGTGTCTTTTTGAAGATTTCCGCGACGTCGAACAGATCGAACTCGATGCCGCATTCATGCGCGATCGCCGGCAGGTGCAACGCGGCATTGGTCGAGCCGCCGGTGGCGGCCACAACGGCAGCGGCATTTTCCAGCGCCTTGCGGGTGACGATGTCGCGCGGGCGCAAATTGTTGCGGATGAGGTCGATGATCATCTCGCCGGCGAGCATGCAGAACTTGTCGCGGATCTCGTAGGGCGCCGGCGCGCCGGCCGAATACGGCAGCGCAAGCCCGATCGCCTCCGACACCGTCGCCATGGTGTTGGCCGTGAACTGCGCGCCGCAGGCGCCCGCCGACGGACAGGCGTTCTGCTCGAGTATGTCGAGGTCCTCGTTCGACATTTCCCCGACCGAATGCTTGCCGACCGCTTCGTAGACGTCCTGGATGGTGACTTCCTTGCCCTTGAACTTTCCGGGCAGGATCGAGCCGCCGTAGATGTAGATCGCCGGCACGTTGAGCCGGCACATCGCCATCATCATGCCGGGTTGCGACTTGTCGCAGCCCGCGATCCCGATCAGCGCGTCATAGGCGTGTCCGCGGACGGTCAGTTCGACGCTGTCGGCGATGACTTCGCGCGACGGCAGCGAGGCCTTCATGCCGGCATGGCCCATGGCGATGCCGTCGGTGACGGTGATGGTGCAGAATTCGCGCGGCGTGGCGCCGCCTGCGGCAACGCCCCGCTTCACGACCTGCGCCTGGCGCATCAGCGCGATGTTGCAGGGGGCGGCCTCGTTCCAGCAGGTGGCGACGCCCACGAAAGGCTGATGGATCTGCTCGGTGGTGAGCCCCATCGCGTAATAGAAGGCGCGATGCGGCGCACGCTCCGGTCCCTCGGTAGCGTGTCTGCTGGGCAGTGTGCTCTTGAGATTGGTCTTGGCGTCCATTCGTCGTCAGGGCCCCCCACTCCCCGTGTGTTGCCCCGCCGTTCTTCCCCGGCTCGGCTGCCGCCTCGAACTGGCCCGGCCTGTAAAAACCGGAAGTCCTGCAACGGCTTGTGCCACCTTTTGTCTCGGCAAAGGGTATGGCCAAATCGCGGCGCGGCGTAGCTTGTGGGCCACTATGGCTTAAATCTTCTAAAGGTGTTGCCGCGCGGACACAGGGTTTGCGGGCGGTTAACCCACGCTGTCCACATCTTTTGCCCAAGCGCGGGCTTGGACGCCGGGCGCAAGGCCGGGCATGACGACGCAATGCCCAAGCCGCCCCGCCTCGCCCGCAAATTCTTCAATCGGTCGGTACATGCGGTCGCGCCCGAATTGATCGGGGCGACGCTCACGGTCGACGGCGTGGGCGGCATGATCGTCGAGCTCGAGGCCTATCACCACACCGATCCGGCGGCGCACAGCTACACCGGGCCGACCGAGCGCAACGCCGTGATGTTCTGGCCCCCGGGCTACGCCTACGTGTACCGGTCCTACGGCATCCACTGGTGCCTGAATTTCGTGTGCGAGGAGGAAGGCAGCGCCAGCGCGGTGCTGATCCGGGCGCTGGCGCCGACGCAAGGGCTCGCAGCCATGCGCCGGCGGCGCGGCGTGGCGGACGAGCGGCAGCTTTGCTCGGGGCCGGGCAAGATTTGCGAGGCGCTCGGCGTCACCCGCCAGCACAACGGCCTGGCGCTCGACCACGCGCCGTTCGAGCTGCGCGCGCGCGAAAGCGCGCCGGCGATGCTGCGCGGCGTGCGCATCGGCATCACCAAGGC
>JBAUHH010000177.1:0-1549 GCA_049680165.1 Pseudolabrys sp. | reverse complement strand
CCGCCCGCGTGCCCGCGCTGGGGCGGCCGGTAGAACTCAATTGCTTTGCGCTGATTGTGGCGCACGCGGTCTATCTCGTGGCGTCTTATGGGCAGGGCACGTGGCTGGTGGCGCCGGACGGCGGCGGGCTGCAATCGGACTTCGTGAACGTCTGGGCGGCCGGGCATCTGGTGCTGCAAGGCACGCCGGCGGCCGCCTATGACTGGCCGATTCACAAGGCGGCAGAAGTAGTTGCGGTCGGTCATCCGTTCGAGGGTTACTTCGGCTGGCACTATCCGCCGATGTTTCTGTTCGTGGCGGCGGCGCTGGCGCTCACGTCCTATGTGCCCGCCTACGTGATCTGGACGTTCGGCACGTTTCCGGCCTACCTCGCCGCCGTACGCGGCATCCTCGGCGACCGTACCGGCTATCTTCTGGCCGGAGCATTTCCGGGGATATTGTCGAACTTCATCGTCGGTCAAAACGGATTCCTCACGGCCGGATTGATCGGCGGCGCGCTTTTAATGGTCGTAGAAAGGCCGATCCTCGCCGGCGTACTGATCGGATTACTGACTTACAAGCCGCACCTCGGACTGCTGTTCCCGCTTGTTCTTGCCGCGAGCGGACACTGGCGGGTCTTCGCCGCCGCGAGCGTGACGGCGCTCCTGATCGCGCTTGCCTCCTGGGCCGCGTTCGGCACCGAAACCTGGCAGGCGTTCTTTGCCTCCATCGGCCACACCTCGCAGGCGTTCCTGTCCGACGGCTGGGCGGACTGGAGCAAATTGCAGACCGCGTTCGGACTGACGCGTGCTCTCGGCGGCAGCGAGCCGCTGGCGTGGACCGTGCAAGCCGTCGTCGCGCTCGCCGCCACTGTTGTGGTGACGCTGCTGTGGCGGAGCAAGGCTACGTATGAAATCAAAGCCGCCGCGCTCGGCGCCGGCACGATGCTGGCGACGCCTTATCTCTACACCTACGATCTGGTCGTGCTGGCGGTGCCGCTGGCATTTCTGTTCAGGCTCGGACGCGCGCGCGGCTTCCTCGGCTATGAAATGGCCGGCATCGCCCTCGCGTCCTTGCTGGTGCTGATCTTCCCGTTCGTGAAATGGCCGGTCGGCTTCGCCGCCGTGCTGGTGGTGGCGGCGCTGATCGCACGCCGCGCCCTGTCGCCGACCGCAACGGTGCGTGTGCCGGCATGAACACGCAAGCGCTCACCACCACTCCACCGTCGACAGCGCGCACCATTGGCCTCGTCGGCACCATTCTCGCGCTCGGCTATTTCGCGGTGCTGATGAGCTCGTACCTCGGCGGCTACTGGCTCATCAACACGCAGGGCCAGCCGATTGCCGGCGATTTCGTCAACGTCTGGGCCGCGGGGCGCCTCGCGCTCGACGGTCACGCCGCCGCCGCCTACGACTGGACGCTACACAAGGCCGCGGAAGTGAGCGCGGTCGGTCACGGCTTCGACAATTATTACGGCTGGCATTATCCGCCGACGTTCCTGTTCGCCGCCGCCGCGCTCGCGCTCATTCCCTATTCGGCCGCGTCGATCGTCTGGCTGCTCGCCACCCTG
>JBAUHH010000176.1:0-1744 GCA_049680165.1 Pseudolabrys sp. | reverse complement strand
GGCCACATGGGCGTCGATCGCGTGACCACGCTCAATCTCAAGGTGGTGCGGCTCGACGTCGAGCGCGGCTTGATCCTGGTCGAGGGCGCGGTGCCCGGCGCCAAGGGCGGCTGGATCACGGTGCGCGACGCCGTGAAGAAGAAACTGCCGAAGGACGCGCCCAAGCCCGGAAAATTCCGCCTCGCGGAAGATGACGCGAAGAAGCCGGACGCCAAATCAGATGCCAAACCGGCCGCGGAGAAAGCTCCCGAGGCCGCCGCTGCCCCCGCCGAGAAGGAGGGCGCGTAATGGAATTGAAAATCACCACGCTTGAAGGCAAGGCCGCGGGCTCCGTCGATCTGCCGGATGCCATCTTCGGGCTCGAGCCGCACGCCGACATCGTGCAGCGTTGCGTCAACTGGCAGCTCGCCAAGCGCCAGCGCGGCACGCACAAGACCAAGGGCCGCAGCGAGATCAACCGCACCGGCAAGAAGATGTACGCGCAGAAGGGCACCGGCCAGGCGCGTCACGGTCCAGCCAGCGTCTCGCAGTTCCGCGGCGGCGGCCGGGTGTTTGGTCCGGTCGTGCGCAGCCACGCCATCGACCTGCCGAAGAAGGTGCGGGCGCTTGCGCTCAGGCACGCTCTATCGGCGAAGGCGAAGGATGGCGGCATCGTCATCCTCGACAAAGCGACGGTAAAGGACGCCAAGACCAAGGCGCTCGCCAAGCAATTCGGCAAGCTCGGTTTCGACAACGCGCTGATCATCGACGGCGCAGAGATCGAGGCAAACTTCCGCTCGGCCGCGCGCAACATTCCGAATATCGACGTGCTGCCTGTGCAGGGCATCAACGTCTACGACATCATGCGGCGCAAGACGCTCGTGCTGACCAAGGCCGCGATCGACGCGCTGCAGGCGAGGTTCAAATGAGCACCAGCGATCCGCGCCATTACGACATCATCCTGTCGCCGGTGATTACCGAAAAGGCGACAATGGCGTCCGAGCACAGCAAGGTGGTGTTCAAGGTGGCCAAGCACGCCACCAAGCCCCAGATCAAGGAAGCAGTCGAGAAGCTGTTCGACGTGAAGGTGAAAAGCGTCAACACGCTGACCCGCCGCGGCAAGGTCAGGCTGTTCCGCGGCATCGCCGGGCAGAAGTCCGACATCAAGCGCGCGATCGTGACTCTTGAAGAGGGTCACACCATCGATGTGACCACCGGGTTGTAAGGAAACGTTGCTATGGCTTTGAAAACCTACAATCCGACCACGCCGAGCCAGCGCCATCTGGTGATCGTCGACCGTTCCGCGCTCTACAAGGGTGCGCCGGTCAAGGCGCTGACCGAGGGCCAGAACTCGACCGGCGGGCGCAACAACAACGGCCGCATCACATCGCGTTTCCGCGGCGGCGGCCACAAGCAGGCCTACCGCAAGATAGACTTCCGGCGCACCAAGTTCGACGTGCCGGCGACGGTGGAGCGGATCGAATACGATCCCAACCGCACGGCGTTCATCGCGCTGGTGAAATATCAGGACGGCGAGCTCTCTTATATCCTCGCGCCGCAGCGGCTCGGCCCCGGCGACAGCGTGGTGGCCGCCGAATCCGCCGACGTGAAGCCCGGCAATGCCATGCCGATCGCCAACGTTCCGGTCGGCACCATCGTGCATAACGTCGAGATCAAGATCGGCAAGGGCGGGCAGATCGCGCGTTCGGCCGGCAGCTACGCGCAAATTGTCGGGCGCGACGGCGAGTACGTCATCCTGCGCCTG
>JBAUHH010000175.1:0-2833 GCA_049680165.1 Pseudolabrys sp. | reverse complement strand
GACTGCGGTTTTGCACTTGAGCTTGTTCTCCGCGTAGGTGCCCATCGCGTAGCCGTCGTGCCACATGCTGAATGAGAAGCGCACGATGTAGGGCGACAATGTCGTGATCCACGCCGTGCCGGCATTGGCGATGACAAAAGGCGTCTTGCCTTGCGTCACCACCGGCGCCATTGCGATCGCCGACGGCGAGTACACGACGCCGAGGATGAGATTGACCTTGTCGCGGGTAATCAATTCGGTCGCCGCGGTCTTCGCATTGGCGCCCGACGGCGGGCCTTCGTCGCGCTTGATGAGCTCGACCGTGTGCGGCGCGATGTCCTTGGCATGGAGCTTCATGTACAGGTCGATCGCCTTGTCCTGCACGTCGCCAAGATCTGCGTTGGCGCCGGAATACGGCAGCAGGATTCCGATCTTGATGTTTTCCGCGCGCGCCGATCCGGCAAGAACGAGACCAAGCGCCGCGCATCCCAGCAACGTCAAAGCGCGCATCGTGCCCTCCCCGAGCTTATGGTCACCCGATGTCCAAGATTAGCCGGAGCGGCATAAACTACAACACGGCGCGGCCTGCCCACCTTCGCCGGCCCCAAGTTGACAGGCCCGCACAGCCCACCAGCGTTCGTCTACGATTGAAAATCGGAAATTCCCATGCGTTTGAAGGCACAAAGGAATTTGAAGGCACAAAGGAATATGTCGCGACCGACGATCTGAAGGTCGCGGCCAACGCAGCCGTCACATCGATGCGGATGTGAAATATCAGGCGCCGCGCGAGGAGCGCCGCGTTAGCTTCCGACTACGATTTCGCTTATGAAGCCGCATCCTGGATGAGCGCCGCGTTTTGCAGCATCGTTTGGAAGGCCTTGAACACCTTTTCCATTTGCGGCCGCTTGTAAGGAAATAGATCCGGCGGGTCCATCGAGTGAATTATCATGCCCGTCCCGACTTCAAATACCAACAGCTTTCCGTCCGGTGTTTCGCCGCAGTCGATAGGCAGATACTCGAGCTGAACACGGCTGGCGATCTCTTTAAAAGCCGCTGCATGCCGAACAGCGAAGTCACTGTCAAAATCCGCCATAAACCGGGCTTCTTCTGCGCGCTTGACGGGATCATTCGTCATATCGGCATTGAGGTAATGGATCATCCAGTGTTGCGAGATTGCCATGTGGCACGCGAACGGCATTCCTCCGATTAAGGCAATGCGGTATTTACGAAATAGTCCATCGGCGCTGCGGTAATCAACA
The DNA here is from genome assembly GCA_049680165.1 of Pseudolabrys sp. GTDB lineage: Bacteria > Pseudomonadota > Alphaproteobacteria > Rhizobiales > Xanthobacteraceae > Pseudolabrys. Next base: position 1,595 of record JBAUHH010000175.1, on the reverse strand, counting down.
AAGGGCGCGACATAGAATTCCGCTTCGGGCTGTTCGCAGAGGTAGGCACCGATAGCCGACGCATCTTCAAGTTTCGCCAGCCCTATTCCGGCGTGCGACGAAGACGGCCGCGCGATGATCGGGAATCCCCTGCCGTCGAGAATAGATTCGATGGGAAGCTCACTTGAAGAGATACGGGCCAATTGCGCGCGCTCGATACGCACATTCATCGGAATAACGACATGCGGCGCCGATTTCAGGAGCGCCCACGTTCCAGCTCGCGTCAGGCGCGCAACTCGATCGGGAGCATTAATGACCGGACGAGGCCAGGAGCGAACAAACCCTGCGATTTCGCGGAGTATCGGCAGGTTTTCGTCGGATTCAGTGACTGCTACCAGTGCAACATCATGCTCGGGTGATGTTGGGATGGATGAACCTGGCAAAACATACATCATGTCGAGTGCGACACTTGAGCCCTCCAGCATGAACTCCAAAGGCATATTTGCCATAAAATCGCCTGGAGCCATGAAGGCCAACAATCTAAGCGGTTTTTTTGCCGTGGCGGCCGGAGGCTGTCGATAAATACGTTGCAATCCTAACGCAGTTAATTGCAATTCCAGCCGATCACGAGACCTTCCCTGCAGCAGCGCAATTGTTGAAAGATCAAGGAGCGCGGCAGCGTCAGCCGGCCCCTCTTTCACACGGCCAACCAGGGCGTTCCACACAGGAGCCAAATCACGGCCATCGAAGGCCATTTTAACGAGCGTCGGCAATCCAATCGGCGTTGGCGAGAGCTGTTCATTTAAAGTGTTTGATTTTGTGGCTGCGAAACTCAAAAGTTAAGCTCCATTTTTCTAAGCTGCGCGGCTTCTTGTGGCGGTGACGCCAAATTTTTCTACTGCTTTTATCAAAGCATCGATATCGCGCGGCTCGGTCCGATGATTGACAATTGCCGCACGGATCGCGAGGCGATTTCCAATGATCGTCGTGGATGGTGCGGAGATTCCCGATTCGTGCAAATCTGCCACGATCCTTGCATTCAATCGATCGGGGTCTTCCCCGCGATAACGAAAACAAACGACATTGAGTGTAACTGGTGCAAGAAGTTCCAACTTGCGCGATGTGGCCACCTTGGTTTCAAGGTATCGCGCCAACTCGCAGGTTCGCGATATCATTGCACCCAGCGCTTCCGTTCCAAAGACTTTGAAGGTGAACCACGTCTTCAAGGCACGAAAGCCGCGCGATAAGTCGGGTCCGAAATCACAAGGCCACAAACCTCCGGCCGCGAGGCCGCGAGTTTCCCGCCGCAAATACGCGGCCGGCGAAGCAAAGGTGTCGCGATGGAGCGTGCCGTCGCGCACAAGGATAAATCCGGCGTCGTAAGGCACTTGCGCCCATTTATGGAAATCAAGCGCAATGGAGTCTGCTTGTTGGATTCCGGCGAGCATCGGCGCGATGTCTGGCGCCATTATCGCGAGAGCGCCAAAGGCGCCATCGATATGGAACCATATCTTTTCCCGATGCGCGATGCTGGCGAGCTCCGTAAGCTCATCGATGGCGCCAGTATCGACGGTTCCCGCCATCCCGACCAGGAGAAACGGGGTAAGGCCTGCGCC
>JBAUHH010000174.1:0-4810 GCA_049680165.1 Pseudolabrys sp. | reverse complement strand
CCTTGACATCGACCAGCGCCAGTTCCTCCACCGAGGTAAAGCCTTCCGACGCCAGCAATTGACCGACGACTTCGTCGACATTCAGCGCTTCCATGAACACCCGCGTCGAGTTTTCGAAATCGGCCTGGCGGCGCTCGGATTCTTCCTGCTCGGTCAGAATGTCGATGTCCCAGCCGGTGAGCTGCGAGGCCAGCCGCACGTTCTGCCCGCGCCGGCCGATGGCGAGCGACAACTGCTGGTCCGGCACCACCACCTCGATGCGCTCTTTGTCTTCGTCGAGCACGACCTTGGCGACTTCCGCCGGCGCCAGCGCGTTCACCACGAAGGTGGCGATGTCCGGCGACCACGGAATGATGTCGATCTTCTCGCCCTGCAATTCGTTCACCACCGCCTGCACGCGCGAGCCGCGCATGCCGACGCAGGCGCCGACCGGATCGACCGACGAATCGCGCGAAATCACCGCGATCTTGGCGCGCGAGCCGGGATCGCGCGCGACCGCCTTGACCTCGACGATGCCGTCGTAGATTTCCGGCACTTCCTGCGCGAACAGCTTGGAGGTGAATTGCGGATGCGTGCGCGAGAGGAAAATCTGCGGGCCCCGCGCCTCACGGCGCACGTCGTAGATGTAGGCGCGGATGCGGTCGCCGTTGCGGAACACTTCGCGCGGCAGCATTTCGTCGCGGCGCACGATCGCTTCGCCACGGCCGAGATCGACCACCACGTTGCCGTATTCCACGCGCTTGACGATGCCGTTGACGATGTCGCCGATGCGATCCTTGTATTCGGCATATTGCCGGTCGCGCTCGGCCTCGCGCACTTTCTGCACGATCACCTGCTTGGCGGATTGCGCGGCGATGCGGCCGTATTCTAGCGGCGGCAGCGGGTCGGCGATGGTGTCGCCGATCTGCGCGGCCGGATGGCGGCGGCGCGCATCCTCGAGCGTGATCTGGTTGGACGAATTCTCCACCGCCTCGACCACCAGCATGTGGCGGGTGAGGCGCAGCTCGCCGGTCTTTGGCTCGATCTCGGCGTGCACGTCGGTTTCCGCGCCGTAGCGCGAACGCGCCGCCTTGGCGATGGCGTCTTCCATCGCCGCGATGACGATGCCGCGGTCGATCGACTTTTCGCGGGCCACCGCGTCGGCGATCTGCAACAGTTCGAGCCTGTTGGCGCTTACAGCCATAGCTCAGTCTCCTTGCTTGATGGCAGGCCCGGCGTGGCCGGGTTGATGCCGGAATTTTCTGGCTTCTTTCTTCGCCGCTTTCGCTTCGCGCTCGGCGGCCTTTCCGCGCCGCAAGGCCTCGGTCACCAGATCGTCGGTGAGCACCAACCTTGCTTCGCTCATTTCTTCGATCGGAAGCAGCACTTCCGCATTCTCATCCGGGCCTGCGTCGTCGCGCTTGATGCGCGCGCCGTCGCCTTCGGTGCCGATCAGCATGCCGCTGAAACGGCGGCGGCCGTCGACCGGCACAGCGGTCTCAACTTTGACGACGTGACCGGCGTAACGCTCGAAATCGGAACGGCGCACAAGCGGCCGGTCGATACCGGGCGAGGAAATCTCCAGCCGGTAGGCGCGGTCGATCGGATCGGTGACGTCGAGCACCGGCGACAGCGCACGCGAGACCGTCTCGCAGTCCTCCACGCTCATGCTGCCGTCCAGCCGCTCCGCCATGATCTGCACGGTGCATCCGGACAGGCCGGAAACGCGCACGCGCACCAGCCGGTAGCCGAGGCCCTCCAGCACAGGTTCCGCGATCGCGGCCACGCGGGCAGCCACCCCCGGCTCGATAATGAGCCGCGGCTCGGTCTCGCCGGTTGCGTCCGGTTGCAGGGCGCGGACTGTGCTTTCCTGGCTTTCAGCCATTTTGGTAACAAAAAAGAGCGGGTCCCGGGGGGCCCACTCTCAAAACCCGTCTGGTTATGAGGTGTCTTAACGACAGTCGAAATATAGCGATTTTGCGTTTTGATGCAAGGGCTACGGCCTCCCGCGGCGGCTAACTCTTCGTTCAGATTCTAGCCTTAAGTTTGGGTAAAGCGGCTGTCCGGGTCATTTTTCCGCAGCCCCGATTGTCAGGATTTGTGATGGGTGACCCCGCTTCACTGCTTCCCGAACTGGAAGACGTCATCCAGCACGGCTCGGCGGAAAAGCGCGCCGAGACCTTGCGCCGGATCACCACTTTATTTCTCGAAAGCGCCGAACGCTTCAACGAGGATCACGTCGCGCTGTTTGACGACGTGATGAGTTGTCTGATCGAGGAGATTGAGGTCAAGGCGCTGGCCGAGCTCGCGCGCCGCATTGCGCCGGTGCCGAATGCGCCTCCCGGCGTGGTGCACGCGCTCGCCAAGAACGACGACATCGAAGTCGCGGGGCCGGTGATCGAGCAGGCCAGGCTCAACGAGCCCGATCTTCTTCACATTGCGGCGACCAAGAGCCAGGCGCATCTGCTCGCGCTGTCGACGCGCAAGATGATCAGCGAAGCGGTTGCCGAAATTCTCGTGTCGCGTGGCGATCGCGACGTGGCGCGCAGCGTCGCCACCAACCGGCAGGCGCGCCTGTCGGAGAACGCCTTCACGACATTGGTGCAACGCTCCGAGCAGGACAATATCCTCGCGGAGAAAGTCGGCTTGCGCACCGACATTCCGCCGCGGCTGTTCCGGCAATTGCTGATGCAGGCGACCGAAGTCGTACGTAACCGGCTGCTCGCGCAAGCCAAGCCCGAGACGCAGTCCGAAATTCGCCGCGTGCTGGAGAAGGTGTCGCACGAAGTCGCCGAAAAAGCGGCGCCGCGCAACTACACCGCTGCGCTCGAAGCCGTGCGCGCATTGCACAAAGAGCGCAAGCTCAGCGAAACCGATGTCGCGGAATTCGCCAACGCGGGAAAATACGAAGAGACGGTCGCGGCGCTGGCGACGCTATGCTCGGTGCCGGTCGACGTGGTCGATCGCCTGCTCAACGGCGACCGCGCCGACCCGATCCTCATCCTGGCGCGCGCCGTTGGCTTCAAATGGGAAACGGTGCGCTCGATCATCACCGTTATCACGATGCGCCCCGGCGCCAAGCCCACATCGAGTCAGGTGATCGAAACCGCGCACGAGAATTTCGAACGGCTCACGCCGGCGACCGCGCAGCGCGTCGTCCGCTTCTGGCAAGTGCGCCAGGGCAACGGCGAATAATCTCAAACGATCAGTTGCGGCGGAACGTGAAATAGGCGGGCGCGCGGCCCTCGCGCTTGGCTTTCGCTTCATAACGCGTGCCGGCAAAATCCGGCCACGGTTGCAGCCAGTCCGCCGCGCCCTCAGCCGTCCAGTCGAAATCTACCGAACGCAATACGCGCGCCAGGGTCCATGCGGCGTAACCGGCGATGTCGGTTGCGAAGCGAAACTCGCCGCCGGGTTTGAGGATGCGTGCGAGCCGCTTGAGGCTTTCATCCTGCACGAAGCGGCGTTTCCAATGCCGGCGCTTCGGCCAGGGGTCGGGATAAAGCAGGTCGATGCGCGCGAGCGCGCCAGGCGGCAGCCAGTCGATGAGATGAACGGCGTCGCCGAAATGCAGGTGAACGTTTGAAAGTTGCGCGGCGTCGATGGCCACGAGCGCCTTGGCCATCGCGTTGAGGAACGGTTCGCAGCCGATATATCCGACGCGCGGATTTGATTGCGCCTGCGCGATGAGATGCTCGGCGCCGCCGAAGCCGATTTCCAGCCGCACGGCGTCGACCGGCGTTGCAAACAATGCGCGCAGATCGGGCGGCGCGGGCGTTGCGAGATCGAGCTTGAGCCGCGGCAGCAACGTGTCGAAAAGCGCTGCCCGGCGCGGCTTTAAGGGATGTCCTTTGCGCCGGCCGAAGAAGGCTCTTTTGTCATCACCGGGCCGCCGCGAAGCGGCGTGACCCGGTGATCCCGATTTATGTGGCACGGCTTGCGCCCCTAAGCGGGATCGCCGGGTCAAGTCTACGACCGGGCCGGCATTTGGCCGGACCCGGTTGCCCGGCGATGACAAGTCTACCCTTCGGGGCCGATAAGGCGAATGCCGCTCACTTCACCGCGCGGCGGATCGCGTCGGCGAGATCGGTCTTTTCCCAAGAGAAGCCGCCGTCCTTGTCGGGCGCGCGGCCGAAATGACCGTAAGCCGCAGTGCGCCGGTAGATCGGGCGGTTGAGCTTGAGCGTGCGCCGGATATTGGTCGGCGTCAGCCGGAAGATTTCCGGCAGCACTTTCTCGAGCTTCTTCTCGTCGACCTTGCTGGTGCCGTGCGTGTCGACCAGTACCGACATCGGATCGGCGACGCCGATGGCGTACGCCACCTGGATGGTGCAGCGGTCGGCAACGCCTGCGGCCACCACGTTCTTGGCGAGATAGCGCGCGGCGTAAGCAGCCGAGCGATCGACCTTGGTCGGGTCCTTACCCGAGAACGCACCGCCGCCGTGCGGCGCATAACCGCCGTAGGTGTCGACGATGATCTTGCGGCCGGTGAGACCGCAGTCGCCGTCGGGACCGCCGACGACGAAGTTGCCGGTCGGGTTGACGAGGAAGTCGGCCGCCTTCTGCGGCATCCAGCCTTTCGGCAGCGCCGACGAGACCGCGTCGCCGATCAGGTCCTTGACCATGCCCGGCGTGTATTTCTTTCCGTTGCGGTTCTTTTCGTTGTGCTGGGTCGAAACCACGACCTTGGTGCAGCCGACCGGCTTGCCGTCGACGTATTTCACGGTGACTTGGCTCTTGGCATCCGGCTGCAGATCGAACAGCGATCCCGAGCGGCGCTTGTCCGACAGCACTTTGAGGATCTTGTGCGCAAAATAGATCGGTGCCGGCA
>JBAUHH010000173.1:0-4623 GCA_049680165.1 Pseudolabrys sp. | reverse complement strand
GTTATAGCCGGAATGGTCCGACGCCAAGAATGCGATCATGTTGCCAACCTCTTCCGGAGTGCAGGCGCGGCCGAACGGCAGCGGCTTGAGCAGTTCGCGCCAGTTGTCGGCGTTGCCGGTGCGATCGAGCGCCTTCTTCTTCATCAAGCCGACCAGACGCTCGGTTTCGACCGGGCCGGGGTTCACCGAAATCACCCGGATGCCGTCACGCGGGCTCACGCTGCCAAGCGACTGGCTGAACGCCGTGAGAGCGGCGTTGCCCGCGACGCCGCAGATATATTCAGGGTCATGCGTCTGCGCGGCGTTGCCGGTGACGTTGATAATGACGCCGCAGCCGCGCTGCTTCATCAGCGCGTAGAACGCGCGACACATGTTGACGTAGCCGAGCACCTTGAGGTCCCACGACTTGCGCCAGGTCTTTTCGTCGATGTCGAGCAGCTTGCCGCCGGGAATGGCGCCGGCATTGTTCACGAGGATGTCGATGTTCGGAAAATCCCTCGCCAATTGATCGACGTATTTGCTATCCGACAGATCGGCGGCGACCGTGTCGACACGCACGTTCGCTTTCCGCGCGATCCGCTCCTTCGCGGCAGCAAGATCGGTTGCCGTGCGCGAAACCAGAATGACATTGCACCCTTCGCCGGCCAGACTTTCCGCCGTTGCACGCCCGATTCCCTTGGAAGCGCCGGTGATCATCGCAGATTTTCCTGCAAGCTTCAGGTCCATGACGGTCTCCGGTGCTGGGAAGTAGCTGTCGTCGGCGGGAAACAGACGATCGACTATGGCGACACCGCCGCCTCAGGACAAGAGTATGTGCGCACGTCATGCCCGCATTGCGCGCCGCGCTTCCACCATGCGGCGAATACCTTCGCGGTGGTCAATCTTCGGCGCGAAGCCAAAATCCCTCTGCGCGGGCGCAATATCTAGCGGCCCGCGCATCGCTCGCGAGGCGTCGGCATCGACGGTAAGCCGCGCTGGCCTTCCAGCACTTTTTCCGGCCGCACTTGCGAGGTCTTTAAGCGTGACCTGCTCCGGATACGCAATGAAATAATAAAGCTGGCGGCGGGAGGTTGAAAAACAGGCTGCAACGGCGGCATCCGCTGCATCGTCGATATAGATGTAGGGCCAGTCCGTTGTCGGCTCCACGCTTGCCGCCTCGCCGGTCAACGCCGCGGCAACGATGTCGTCAACGACGAAGCGGGCCTGCCGCGCCGAGCCATAGATGCTCGTGAAGCGTAGTGAGCACAGGTCGAGCGGCACACGACCACAAAGTCCGTGCAGCACCATATCCATAGCGGCTTTGGAGCTTCCGTAGGCGCTGGCCGGCCGCAACGGATAATCATCGTTAATCGGCTTTTCTTCGTAAAAATTTCCGACCGCCGAAACCGACGAGCAATACACGAAAGTCCTTACGCCGCTCGCCAGCGACGCCTGCAGGAGGTTGAAGCTGCCGGCAACATTGATGTCCATCACGCGCGCCGGATCGTCGCTCATGATCGTGGGACCAGAAACGCCGCCGCAATGCAGGACGTGTGAAATCTTTTCGTCGCGTAGCAGCGTTTCCAATCTTTTCCGATCCGACAGGTCATCCCTGACGTGCCGATGCACCGCGCCTGTTGATGGCGCAGGATCCAAACCGATCGCCCGATGACCTTGCGCTGCCAGCCGCTCAACGACAGCCGCGCCCAAGAAGCCGCTCGCGCCCGTTACCAATACGATCGCCATGATCCCCAGCTAGACGACTTTTGAATTTCGCAACCGGTCGATTTCGTCCCTGCCAAAACCCATTTCGTGCAGCACAGCATCCGTATGCTCGCCCTGGAGAGGAGTCATCTTCTCGATCCGGGCCGGCGTGCGCGACAGCGTGAGCGGCTGGCCCACGATGTGGACATCGCCACGGACCGGGTGACGGCATTTAACGGCGATTCCGAGATGCTCGACCTGCGGATCGGCGAAGACTTCATCGAGCTTGTTGATCGGCCCTGCCGGAACGCCGACCGATTCCAGCCGTTCGAGCCAATCGGCCGAAGTGCGCGTGGCGAAAGTCTCGCCAAGCGTCTTCATCAACGCCGGCCGATGACGATAGCGTCCAGGCAACGTTTCATAGTCCGGATTGGCTGCGAGGTCGGGCCGCTCCAGCGCCTTGCATAAGGCGCGCCACTGGCCGTCGCCGCCGACGCCGATATTGACGTAGCCGTCTGAGGTCTGCACGACTCCCATCGGTGTCGAATACGGATGATCGTTGCCAGCCTGAGCAGGCACCTCACCCTCGACCAAATATCGCGCGGCTTGGAAATCCAGCATCGCGATCTGCGATTGAAGCAGCGACGTCTGCACCCATTGTCCGACGCCGGATCGCTCGCGTTCCGCAAGCGCCATAAGGATGCCGATGGCTGCGTACAGCCCCGCCGACGAATCGGCGACGGCGATGCCTGCGCGCATCGGCCCCTCGCCGGCTCTGCCGGTGACCCACATCAGTCCGCCCATGCCCTGGGCGATCTGGTCGAATCCTGCGCGCAAGCGATAGGGGCCGGTTTGCCCGAAGCCCGAGATCGAAGCGAGGATGATGCGCGGATTGACCGCGCGCAGAGTCTCGTAGCCGATGACAAGCCGGTCTTTCACGTCAGGCCGGAAATTCTCGACAACAACGTCCGCCTTTTGCGCAAGACGCATGAAGATGTCGCGCCCTTTCGGCTCTTTCAGGTTGAGAGTGAGCGAGCGCTTGTTTCGATGAAGATTGAGCATGTCGTAGCCGTCACGCGGACCGTTCATGCTCTCGTTCGGATCGACTCCGAGCGGCGCTTCGATCTTGAGCACGTCGGCACCGAAATCGGCGAGCACGCGGCAGCAAGTGGGGCCGGCTCGCGCGCGCGTCAAATCGAGAACACGCAAATTCGCAAGCGCGGCGGAAGCTTCAGTCATGCGGCCGTTCCTTCCGGGGCTCGACAAGATCGCGGATGGCAGTAGGCACACGGGCGTGCCAATCAGTTTTTTCCTGCATCCGGGCCGCCAAAGCAATGAGATCGCCATCGCGGCCCGGCCTTCCAACAAGCTGCAGTGCAACAGGCAGGCCGCGATCGTCAAGCCCGACTGGAAATGCGATTGCAGGAAAACCGAGCATATTGACGAAGCGGCAATAGTCGCTGAGCGCATAGAGCCGCCGGGCGCTGAACGATGGCGACGACGGGTTTACTTCGCGGAAGAGCGGCGTGCGCATCGGCGCCACCGGCAACAAGGCGGCATCGGCCTTCCCCAGGATGTTTTCCTCGAACTCTCTGGCGAGCGACACGCGCGCCACGCGGCTTGCGCACACCGTTGCATCGTCGATCGCAAGGCCTTTGGCCAGCCGCATGCGCAATACCGGATTGATCGCAGGATCGTCGAGGCGGTCGGCGTGTGTCCGCACCGCCTCGCCTTGCATCACATTCAGCGCGTGACGATCGATCGCTTCAATAGTTCGCAGGCCATCTGCGTCCGACATCGTTACACCGAGCGCTTCAATTGCGCCAATACCGTCCTCGCAAGCGCGCGATACCGAGGACTCCGCCCGCTCCAGCGCGTCCCGCAGAACGACGACGTGCTCGACCGGAGCGCGCAGCTGCGCGAGCGGCGACAGCACCGTGGCTGCAGGCGCAAGCTCGGAGGCACCCCGTGCAAGCAATCCGATCGTATCGAGAAATGGCGCGAGCGGCAGCGCGTCGGCAAAGCTGACGGAGCCCCATGTAGGCTTCCAGCCAGTCACGCCGCAGCAATGCGCGGGAATACGGATCGATCCGCCGGTATCCGAGCCCACAGCGAGGAGGACCGATCCGCTCGCGACCGCGACCGCCGAGCCCGATGACGAGCCGCCGGGAATGAAGTCTGGATTCCAGGGATTGCGCGCGTAAGGAACAACCGCGTTGTAACCGGATGGCTCGTAGGCAAGCTCGGTCATCGTCGTGAAGCCGACGCGGAATGCGCCAGCATCGTCGAGACGCCGCAGAACCTCTGCGTAACCGTCTATCGTAAAGGCGGCGGACGGCGGCAAGCCACCGGCCGGACGGTGATCCCGCGCGGCGAACATATCCTTCGCGGCATAAGGCATCCCCGCGAGCGCTCCGTCTTGAGATGACCGAGGCAGCCTGTTTTTGATCGCCACGAAGGCATGCAGCCGCGGCTCAAGTCGCCGGGCGCAGTCCACAGCACCGTCGGCGATTTCGGCCTGCACCGCGGATGATGATCGCGACCAGTCGGGAAACCGTTGATCTGGAATCGACACATTGCCTCCGACCGCTAGCCGTGATCGTTACACCAGGAAGTTCGGGAAGCAATTGGATGCCATGAGGTGCCCTTTCCACTTGCGAACGAGCCGATCTGATGCACGCTCCAGCCCTGGTCGTACTTGTACGGCACGCCCCAAGCTTCAGCGTCTCCCCACGGGATGATTTCTGCTACGACGATATTCTCATACTTAGACAACGCAGCCCTGCCGCGCGAGTTTCGAGGAACTAATGGAGGTATGTCTTCGTTTTCTTCCGCCGAAGGAGGAACCGATATCGGGCAACCACTAGCGCGAGGAGCCGACTGACCCCCTATACGTGGCTGACATGGCGGAAGCATTGAAACCATTTTTCCAGTTGAAAA
>JBAUHH010000172.1:0-27693 GCA_049680165.1 Pseudolabrys sp. | reverse complement strand
CGGAATAGCCCGCACCGAGCAATTCACGCCCGTGCGGCTTGCCGCCGTGTGCCAGCCGGGCATGATGCTGGATGTCACGATTGCGGGACACGACGGCCGCCAGTTGCTCGCGGCCTGACACAAAGGGGAACTGCGATGGCCTTCCATGATCATCTCGTAACCACCATGGAGCAGCTTCAGGCGCTCTACGGCGAGAAGATGCCGGCGGCGATCGCCAAGGAAATCAACTTCATCAACAGCGGCTACCGCAAGCTGATCGAGGCGGCGCCGTTTGTGGCGATAGCGACTGGCGGCCCGGAGGGGCTCGATTGCTCGCCCAAAGGCGACGCGGCCGGCTTCGTGCGCATCCTTGACGACAAGACGCTCGCCATTCCCGACCGGCCCGGCAACAACCGCATCGATGGCTTCCGCAACATCGTGCGCGATCCGCGCATCGCACTTCTGTTCCTCATTCCGGGCGTCGGCGAGACCTTGCGCGTGAATGGGCGCGCGTCGATCTCGATCGATCCGGAGCTGATGCAGAGCTTCGCGGTCAACGGCAAGCTGCCGCGCTGCGTGCTGATCGTTCACGTCGAGAGCATCTATTTCCACTGCTCGAAGGCAATCGTGCGCTCCAAGCTATGGGACGAGGCGACCAAGATCGACCGCAAGAGCCTGCCGTCGACCGGCACGATCATTGCAGAGCTCAGTCAGGGGAAACTCGGCGGCGAGGACTACGATCGCGCCGCGCCCGAGCGCATCAAGGCGCAGCTTTACTGACTGTCATTCCGGGGCGCGAGCGTCAGCGAGCGAACCCGGAATCCATAACCCCGGCGCTGTGGAGTATGGATTCAATTCTTCCCCCCTTCCACCCGCAGGCGCGCAACATCTCGAGCATGTGTTCCGGCACCGGCGCGGTGATTTTCACCGGCGGCTTGTTCTTGAATATCGGCACCACGACCTCGCGCGAGTGGAGATGCAACGGCGGCCCGCCCCCACGCGGCGCGCGGCCGTAAATGTTGTCGCCGAGAATCGGAAAGCCGATCTCCGAACAATGCACGCGCAGCTGATGCGTGCGGCCGGTCAGCGGCTCGAGCGCGAGCCACGTCAATCCGTCGCCGCGACCCATCACCTTCCACGTCGTTGCGGATGGCTGGCCCTTCGGGTCCGGCTTCATCCACCAGCCGCGCGATTCATCCAATTTGCCGAGCGGGATGTCGATGCGGCCTTCGTCCTCGGCGGGGCCGCCTTCGACGACCGCCCAATAGGTCTTGCCGACCTTGCCTTGCTTGAACAGCTTGCCGAGCAGCACTAGCGCCTTGCGGTGGCGGCCGAGCACCAGGCAGCCGGAGGTGTCCTTGTCCAGCCGGTGCGCGAGCGACGGATTGCGCGGCAGGCCGAAGCGCAGCGCGCCGAAATCGTCCTCCAGGCTCGGCCCGCCCTTTGGCCCGCGATGCACCGCGACGCCCGCCGGCTTGTCGATCACCAGCATCAGGCCGTCGCGATAGAGCAGGCGGGCGAGGATTTCTTCGGGGGTCATAGCCTTATTGTCATTGCCGGGCTTGACCCGGCAATCCATCTTTTTCACGAAGAAGGAAGGATGGCCCCCGGGTCAAGCCCGGGGGTGACAACATAGAGTTTGCGGCGCGCATGATGGAAGAAGCAAAGCACAGCTGGTGGAGGCGCCTGAGCGGCGGGCTCAAGCGCACGTCGGCATCGCTCGGCGGCGCGATCTCCGATCTCGTCGCCAAGCGCAAGCTCGACGCGGACGCGATCGAGGAACTGGAAAACGAATTGATCCGTGCCGATCTCGGGCCGGAAGCCGCGCAACGTATTGCGGCGGCGTTTGGCGAAGGCCGGTACGAAAAAGGTCTCGGTCCGGATGAAGTGAAGGCCGTGCTGGCGGCGGAAATTGAGAAAACGCTCGCCGGCGTGGCGAAGCCGCTGGAGATCACAACGCGCCCGTTCGTCATTCTGGTCGCCGGCGTCAACGGCTCTGGCAAGACCACCACCATCGGCAAGCTGGCGGCCAAATTCCGCACCGAAGGCAAGAGCGTGATGCTGGTTGCCGGCGACACCTTCCGCGCCGCCGCGATCGATCAGCTCAAGATCTGGGGCGAGCGCAGCGGCGCAACCGTGATGGCGCGCGAACCGAACGCTGATGCGGCGGGGCTCGTGTTCGACGCGCTGACCGCGGCGGCGGCGCAAGGCGCCGAGATCGTGCTGGTCGATACCGCCGGCCGCCTGCAGAACAAATCCGAGCTGATGAACGAGCTCGAAAAAATCGTGCGTGTGATGCGCAAGGTCGAGCCGACCGCGCCGCACGCGGTGCTGCTGGTGCTCGACGCCACGGTCGGGCAGAACGCGCTGTCACAGGTCGAAATCTTCCAAAAGGTCGCGGGCGTCACCGGGCTGGTGATGACCAAGCTCGACGGCACCGCACGCGGCGGCATCCTGGTCGCGATCGCGGCGAAGTTCGGCTTGCCGGTGCACTTCATCGGCGTCGGCGAGGCGATCGACGATCTCGCGCCATTCACCGCGCGCGACTTCGCAAGGGCGATTGTGGGGCTGGAAAATTGAATTCTGCTGTCATCATCCGCGAAAGCGGATGATCCAGTAAACTTAAGGGCTAATGAACGCCACAACCGTTCGCGATTACTGGATGCCCCGCTTTCGCGGGGCATGACAATCCATTAGACATTCGCCCATGCCCGCAAAGAAACAACTCAACCCCGCCCTCAAGCTCGTGCTCGACATCGGCCCGCTGGTGCTGTTCTTCGCCGCCAACGCGAAGCTCGGCATCTTCGAGGCGACGGCCGTGTTCATGGTGACGGTGCTGATCGCGCTTGTGGTGTCCTACGTGCTGACGCGGCACATCGCGATCATGCCAGTGGTCACCGCCGTCGTCGTACTTGTATTCGGCGGTTTGACTCTGATGCTGCACGACGAACTGTTCATCAAGCTCAAGCCGACCATCATCTACGTTCTGTTCGGCGGCGCGCTGATCGTCGGGCTGGCGTTCGGCAAGCCGCTGCTCGGCATTGTGTTCGATTCGGTTTTCAACCTGACCGAGGAAGGCTGGCGCAAGCTCACCTGGCGCTGGGCGATCTTTTTCTTCGCGCTCGCGATCCTGAATGAAATCGTCTGGCGCACGCAGAGCACGGATTTCTGGGTGGCGTTCAAATTGTTCGGCGTGGTGCCGCTGACATTTATCTTCGGCGCGGCGCAATATCCGCTGCTGGTGAAGTACTCGGCTGAGAAAAAAGACCTCTCTTCGTCAGGGTGACGAATTAGGGTTTAATCGCCTTCGCGATTTCCGGCTCCAGGATTTTCGCAAGGTTCTCCGCGGTGATCGGGCCGATCAGCTTGTAGGCGATGCGCGCATCACGTCCGACGACGAACGTTTCCGGCACGCCATAGACGCCCCAATCGATCGAGGTGCGGCCGTTGTCGTCGGTGCCCGCCGCCGCGAACGGATTGCCATAGCGGTTGAGGAAACGCCGCGCATTGTCCGGCTGGTCTTTGTAATTGATGCCGACGAGCTGGATGCGCTTGTCCTTCGACAGTTTTTCCAGGAACGGCACCTCGTCGTGACACGGCACACACCACGACGCCCACACATTCACCACTGTAACCGCGCCGGTGAAGGTCGCATTGGTGAGGCCCGGCACCGGTTGGCCGTCGCGCGTCAGGGCCGCCAGTGGCGGCAGGTTTGTTGGTGGCACGATGTGGCCGATCAGAGCGGAGGGAATACGCGACGGGTCGCCGGTGCCGAGCCGGAAGAAAAACAGTGCCGCCAGCGCGAGAAAGACTACAAGCGGCAACAGCAGGAAAACGTTGCGCCGCCTGGGTTTCCGGGGGCTTTCGGTCGTGCTCACGGCTTGCTCTTGTCCGCACCGTGCGAGCGCCGGGCGACGCCGCGCTCCTCGAGATCGCCAAGGATGCGGCGCTGCGCCGAATAGTCGAGCACGATCCAGGCGGTCATCGCCGCGACGATGAAGATCGCGACGGCATAGGACGCGATGATGAAGTCGGCGTGCGGCCCGAGGTTCATGAGCTGGCCTCGGCGTAACCCTGCGCCTGCATCAACCGCATCGCACGCACGCGCCGCCGCAGGATTTCGTTGCGCATGGCGGCAAGATGCAGCGTCACGAACAGCAGCGTGAAGGCAATCGCCATCGCGAACAGCGGATGCAGGATCGACGGGTCGATGGTCGAGCCGCCCATGCGGAAAACCGATGCCGGTTGATGCAACGTGTTCCACCAGTCGACGGAGAACTTGATGATCGGAAGGTTGATCGCGCCGACCAGCGTGAGGATCGCGGCGGCGCGCGAACCGCGGCCGGGATCTTCCGCGGTCCAGTACAGCGCAAGCACGCCGAGATAGAGCAGGAAGAGAACCAGCACGGAGGTGAGCCGCGCATCCCACACCCAATACGTGCCCCACATCGGCCGGCCCCAGAGCGAACCGGTGATCAGGCACATCAGCGTGAACGCGGCGCCGATCGGCGCCGCCGCTTTCGCCGCGACATCGGCGAGCGGATGCCGCCACACGAGCGTGCCGAGCGCGGCGACGCTCATCAGCGCCCAGCCCAACATGCCAAGCCACGCCGACGGCACGTGCAGGAACATGATCTTCACGGTCGCGCCCTGCTGGTAATCGTCGGGTGCATGCAGCGCGCCGTTGAGGCCGTAGGCGAACGCGATCACGGTCGCGCCGGCGAGCCACGGCAACAGCCGGTTCACCAGCTTCAGGAAACGCGTCGGGTTTGCGATATCGATGACGGCCATCGGAGACTTCTTAGTGAGATCGGAGATTTCCGGCAACGTGACGCATTGTGCGAGGTTCCGTTTTCATTCCATCGCGTGACGCAACGCCGCGGCGGCGGCGACCGGCCCGATCACCAAGCTTGCCAGAGATAGGGCGCAAAGAATGGTGAAAGGTGGGCCGAAGGGCGCGGGTCCGGTGATCGCGGCGTTGGCGGCGATGACGCCGAAAATCAGCACGGGAATTGTCAACGGCAGCACCAGCACCGCAAGCAGCAACCCGCCGCGTCGCAGAGCGACGGAGAGCGCGGCGCCGATGACGCCTATGAAAGTGAGCGCCGGCGTGCCGGCGGCGAGCGTCAACGCCACCCAGCCGAGCGCGCGCGGCTCGGCGTTGAGCATCAGCCCGAGCAGTGGCGAGATTACCACCAGCGGCAGGCAGGTGGTGAGCCAGTGCGCGATGGCCTTGGCGGTGACCGCCAGCTCGAGCGGGATATCCCCGGTGCGAAGCAAGTCGAGCGATCCGTCCTCTTGGTCGGCGACGAACAGCCGATCAAGCGCCAACAAAATCGCGAGCTCGCCGAACAACCACAAAAGTGCCGGACCAAGAAGGCCGAGCAATTTGAGATCGGGGCCGACGGCGAACGGCGTCATCGCCACCGCGATCAGAAAAAACATCGCGCCCATCAGCGCGCCGCCGCCGACGCGCACAGCGAGTTTCATGTCCCGTATCAGCAGCGCGGCGAACGCATTCATGGCCCAAGCCTCAGTTCGTGCGCGCGCGTCAGGCCGATGGATCCGTGCGACGCCGCAACGATCAGTCCGCCGGTATCCAGGTGGGCGTGCATCAATTCCGCGAGACGAGCTTGTGCCGGCACATCGAGGCTGGAAGTCGGCTCATCCAGCAGCCACAGCGGCCGCTTCACGGCGACGAGTCGCGCAATCGCCAGCCGCCGCCGCTGCCCCGCCGACAAATAAACTGCCGGCAGATCCGCCAGCGGCGCCAGATCCACCGCTTCCAGCGCCGCGGTGACATCGCCGCCGTGGCCGAGATAGCTGGCCCAGAAATTCAGGTTTTCGCCTACTGAAAGCGATGGCTTGATCGCATCCTGGTGGCCGAGATAGTGCGCTTGCTCAGCTATGGTCGCGTCTGCCTGGCCTTGCTCGAGGACGATCTTGCCCGCGGCGAGCCGCACCAGCCCGACGATTGTGCGGAGCAACGAAGATTTCCCGGCCCCATTGCGCCCGGTCACCAACAAGGCTTCGCCAGCCGCAAGCGCGAAGCTCAGGCCCGTAAAAACCTCGCGGCCGCCACGTACGCAGGTCAGGTTTTCCGCGCGCAGTTGCATCAGGATCGCGGCGTCGGGAGGCATGGGCACCGGTCGTGCCCACGCGAGTGCGGAAACCGCTTAGATCGGCCCATAATCCTTTACGATTCCCCGTTAATATGGCGTCCGGCGTGAAAAGACCTTATAAGCCCGCCATTACGCCGCGACGCACGGGAATTCCGACACGAAACTCACCAGCACGAAATCCGTTGTTTGGGCAAGAGCTTAGCGCGACCGGCGCCGAAGTCCCGAACAGGAATGGAAACAGCCGATATGACTTCGCTCGATAGCTTTAGATGCTGCAAGACACTTCAGGTCGGCTCCAAGACCTACGCTTATTTCAGTTTGCCCACCGCCGAACGAAACGGACTCAAAGGCATCTCGCGCCTGCCGTTCTCGATGAAAGTGTTGCTGGAAAATCTTTTGCGCAACGAAGACGGCCGCACCGTCACCAAGGACGACATCAAGGCTGTCGCCGACTGGCTCAAGACAAAGTCTTCCGAACGCGAGATCGCGTTTCGTCCGGCGCGCGTGCTGATGCAGGACTTCACCGGCGTACCCGCCGTGGTCGATCTCGCCGCCATGCGCGACGCGATGAAAACGCTCGGCGGCGATCCGAAAAAAATCAATCCGCTAGTGCCCGTCGATCTCGTCATCGATCACTCGGTGGCGGTCACGTTCTTCGGTAACAACGCGGCGTTCAAGAAAAACGTCGAAGAGGAATACCGGCAGAATCAGGAACGCTACAAATTCTTGAAATGGGCGCAGCGCTCGTTCAACGATTTCCGCGTGGTGCCGCCCGGCACCGGTATCTGCCATCAAGTCAATCTCGAATACCTCTCGCGCACGGTCTGGAGCCGCAAGGAGAAGGTCAAGATCGACGGCAAGCCGGCCACGATGGACGTCGCGTATCCCGACACGCTGGTTGGCACCGACTCGCACACGACAATGGTCAACGGCCTGTCGGTGCTCGGCTGGGGCGTCGGCGGCATCGAGGCGGAAGCGGCAATGCTTGGCCAGCCGTTGTCGATGGTGCTGCCTGAGGTCATCGGCATGAAGCTCACCGGCAAGCTCAAGGAAGGCGTCACCGCCACCGACCTCGTTCTCACCGTCACCGAAATACTGCGCAAACGGGGCGTGGTCGGAAAATTCGTCGAGTTCTTCGGCGCCGGCCTCGTTCACCTGTCGATCGCTGACCGCGCCACGCTCGGCAACATGTCGCCGGAATATGGCGCGACCTGCGGCTTCTCGCCGATCGACGACGACACCATCGTCTATCTCAGGGACACCGCGCGTCCGCCCGAGACGGTCGCGCTGGTCGCCGCCTACGCCAAGGCGCAAGGCATGTACCACACGAAAAGCACGCCGGATCCGATGTTCACCGATGTGCTCAAGCTCGATCTCAATACGGTCGAGGCGTCGCTCGCCGGCCCGAAGCGGCCGCAGGACCGCGTCGCATTGCGCGACGTGAAGACGGGCTTCGCCGGCTCGATGGACAAGGAATTCGGCAAAGCCGCCGAAATGAAGAAGCGTGTGCCGGTCAACGGCCGCAAGCATGATCTCGGTCACGGCGACGTGGTGATCGCGGCGATCACATCATGCACCAACACGTCGAATCCGAACGTGATGATCGGGGCCGGGCTGCTCGCGCGCAAGGCGGCGGCCAAGGGCCTGACCGCGAAGCCGTGGGTGAAGACGTCGCTCGCACCGGGCTCGCAAGTGGTCGCGGAATATCTCGACAAGTCCGGCTTGCAAAAAGACCTCGACAAGCTCGGCTTCAATCTCGTTGGCTTCGGCTGCACGACCTGCATCGGCAATTCCGGCCCGCTGCCGCCGGAAATTTCCAAGGCGGTCAATGACGGCGATCTCGTTGCCGCCGCCGTGCTGTCGGGCAATCGCAATTTCGAAGGCCGCGTCAATGCCGACGTGCGCGCCAACTATCTGGCGTCGCCGCCGCTCGTCGTCGCCTATGCCATCGCCGGTTCGATGAATGTCGATCTGGTGAAGGAGCCACTCGGCGTTGACCAGAAAGGCAAGAAAGTTTTCTTGCGCGACATCTGGCCGTCCAACAAAGAGATCGCTGACTTCGTCAGCAAGAACATCACCCGGCAGATGTTCACCAGGAAATATGCCGATGTATTCAAGGGCGACTCCAACTGGCGCAAGATCAGCGTCAAAGGCGGCATGACCTACGATTGGGACAGCAAGTCCACTTACGTGCAGAACCCGCCGTACTTCAGCGGCATGGAAAAGCATCCGCGACCGCTTGAAGATGTCGTGGACGCGCGCGTGCTGGCCCTGCTGCTCGATTCAATCACCACCGACCACATTTCGCCGGCCGGCTCGATCAAGATGGATTCGCCTGCCGGAAAATATCTGGTCGCGCACAAGGTCAAGCCCGCCGATTTCAACCAATACGGCACGCGGCGCGGCAATCATGAAGTGATGATGCGCGGCACGTTCGCCAATATCCGCATCAAGAACCAGATGGTTCCGGGCGTGGAAGGCGGCTTCACCGTTCACTATCCGTCGAAGCAGCGCATGCCAATTTACGATGCCGCCATGCGGTATAAGTCGGACCACGTCCCACTCGTGGTGTTCGCCGGCAAGGAATACGGCAGCGGCTCTTCGCGCGATTGGGCAGCGAAGGGCTCCGTATTGTTGGGCATCCGCGCCGTGGTCGCGCAATCCTTCGAGCGCATCCATCGCTCGAACCTGGTGGGCATGGGGGTGATGCCGCTGGTATTCGAGGAAGGCACGTCCTGGCAGACATTGGGGCTCAAGGGCGACGAGCAGGTGACCATTCGCGGTCTGCACGGCGAGCTTAAGCCGCACCAACGCCTGATTGCGGAAATCGTCGCCGGCAACGGCACGCTCAAGCGTATTCCGTTAATCTGCCGTATCGATACACTCGACGAGCTCGACTACTTCAAGAATGGTGGCATTCTGCAATACGTGCTGCGCCATTTGGCCGCTTGAGCGTTAATCACTCACTGTGAAGTGAGTGGCGGGTGAACGGCGGGACGCTTATTAAACTCCTACGGCGGCCGGGGACCGTGGGACTGTCATGAAGACTTGTCGCATCGCCGTATCCGCTGCGCTCGCCCTTTCAGCAGCATTGCTCGCGCTTCCCGCAGGCGCCGGCGAAACGCGCGCCGTTATCGAACTGTTCACCAGCCAGGGATGCTCGTCGTGTCCGGCAGCCGACAAGCTGCTCGGCGAATTGTCGAACGATCACTCGCTGATCACGATGAGTCTGCCGGTCGACTATTGGGATTATCTCGGCTGGAAGGACACGCTTGCGCTGCATGGCCATTCCACGCGCGAGCGCGCCTACGCGGATGCGCGCGGCGATCGCGAGGTTTACACGCCGCAGGCGGTGGTGAACGGCGTTGCGCCCGTGATCGGCAGCGACAAGGCTGCGATCGAAAAAGCCATCGCGCAGACGCATCAGAAATCGACGCCGTTGCTGCTTCCGGTGACGCTCGCCGTCGCCGACGGCAAGGTGACCGCGAGCGTTCCCGCCGCCAAGGATAGTCATCGCACCGCCGAAGTGTGGCTCTGCCCCATCACGCACAAAGTCAGTGTCGTCATCGATCGCGGCGAAAATTCCGGAAAGACCTTGACCTACTACAACGTGGTCCGGCGCTGGGTGAAACTCGGCGATTGGACCGGCTCGGCGCAGAAATTCAGTGCGCCACTCGCAGACGTCGCAACGGCCGATATCGATTCATTCGCCGTCGTGGTGCAAAGCGGCGTCGCTGCCAAGCCGGGCGTCATGCTTGGCGCAGCGGCCACGGATCTGCACTGAAAATCAAAATCGCTGGGCGCAAAAAAATCGGGCCGGCAACTAGCCGGCCCGAAGTCTTTGGGGATTGAACCGTACGCGGAACTCAACTGACCCGGTCGACCGAACCCCGGGGGGCTGGGGGGCTGAGGAATCCGGAGTTCTAGCCGGACCGGGCCTTGAGGCAACGGTGCACTTATCCCAAGCCAGCGTGACCGGCGATTGACCGAAATTGGGCACTTTTGTGGTTCTCCTAACGTGTTCGTGATCGTGTTTTCGGTGGTTTTGCGTGCCATTTGCGCTGCGAATTGCGTTGCGCAAAGAACCCCTTGCGGCGAACCCTGCTCGGCGCAATCATAATCGTCACACAAACGGAGGCGCCGCATGACGTTCGGTTCCGGCGAAACTGATCCAAGCCAGTCCCCCGGGGGCGGTGCCCCGGTGCGTCAAGCCGCCGCCCCCACGAACCAGGTCACCTTCAGCCGGCGCGAACTCAACAGGATTCTCGGCCTCTATGGCCGCATGGTCGCCGCCGGTGAATGGCGCGATTATGCAATCGACTTCCTGAGAGATCGCGCGGTGTTCTCGGTCTTCCGCCGCACTTCGGAAGTCCCGATCTACCGCATCGAAAAAAATCCGAAGCTTGCCCGCAAGCAAGGCGCCTACAGCGTCATTTCCGCGACCGGGTTGATCGTGCGGCGCGGGCATGAACTCGACCGCGTCTTGCTCTCGATCGACAAGTCACTGTCGCTGGTCGCCAACTAAGCGTCCGGCAACTTCGACGCGCCAGGCCCGAGCGCGCGCTGCATCAGCGGCGTGTCGAGCCAGCGGCCGAATTTCCAGCCGATGTTTCTGAGATTGCCCGCAGGCTCGAAACCACAAGCTTTGTGCACGCCGATCGATGCCGCCTGATCTGAATCGCCGATCACCGCAATCATCTGCCGGAAGCCGAGCGCGGTGCAGGCCTCGATCAGCTTCTCCAGCAGCACCTTGCCGATACCGCGGCGGTGCATCTCCGGCGCCACGTAGACTGAATTCTCCACCGTGAAGCGATAGGCCGGCCGTGTGCGGTAGAGCGAGGCATAGGCATAGCCAACGACCGAGCTGTCGATCTCCGCGACGAAGTAGGGAAATTTGCCGTCGAGCAGCGCCTTCATCCGTCGTGCCATCTCCGCCTCGTCCGGCGGCTCAAGCTCGAACGATGCGGTGCCGTGCGCTACCGCATGCGCGTAGATGCGGGTGATGGCGGGTATGTCGCTGATGCGGGCAGGGCGGATGGTGAGGGTCATGCGCCCAAGAGGCTATCAAAACGAAAGCGCCCCGGCAGCTAGCCGGGGCGCCGATCTTCTATGCGGGTTCGCTCAGCGGCGATCGCCCAGGAAACGCAGCATGAACAGGAACAGGTTGATGAAGTCGAGATAGAGCGACAGCGCGCCCATGACCGCCTTGCGGCTGGTGATCGTACCGTCGTCGTTTGCGCTGTACATCTCCTTGATCCGCTGGGTATCCCAAGCGGTGAGGGCCGCGAAGATCAGCACGCCGATCGCCGAGATCGCGAAGCTAAGTCCGGGGCTCTGAAGCCACATTTGCACCAGCATCGCGATTATCAGTCCGAACACGCCCATAATCAGAAATGAGCCGATCGGCGAAAGATCACGTTGCGTAGTGTAGCCGTACAGGCTCAACGCTCCGAACGACGCTGCCGAAATAAAGAATGTTCGCGCGATCGAGGCGCCGGTGTATTGGACAAATATCGGCATCAACATCAGCCCAAGCAGTCCCGCATAGAGCAAGAACAAGCCGAGCGCAGTGCTCGCCTGTAGCCGGTTCACGCGGGCGCTGAGAAAGAAGACGATACCGAGCGTGCCGAGGAACAGCACGATCATAACCGGGAAGCTGAAGATCGTCTGGCCGAACGCCGTCGCTCCAACGATCTGTCCGCCGACGATGTGAATGGCATTGCCGCCGGCGGCTTGGAAGGTCAGCAAGGCGACGACGCCCGTAAGCGCCACGCCGGCCGCCATGTAGTTGTAAACGCGAATCATGTAAGCGCGCAGGCCTACATCGATCGCAGCCGCCCGATCGGCAAAGCCACCGCGGGCAGCTAAGTTCCGGTCGTAGTCCGACATTGAAATGTCCCTCTCTATGTCCGGCATTAGGCCGGCATGGTTGACGCGCCGGCGAAGGCCGCCGCGTGCGTGTAACTGAATCTAGTGTGGGTTAGGCTTGCGCGCCAGATAGGCCATCCGCCATTGCGGAACGTTAACGACCCGAGGGATCGCTATTATAGCCGAAAACGCCCTTCTTCTTCGCTTGCAGGGCGCCCGGCGCGCGGCGGAATGTCGCGAAAACTACAGATTCCGCAGCACCGGGGCCGGTTTGCGGCCCAAGGCCGTAAACGTCCCGATTAGCCCTAACGCGACTGTTACCGCCACCGCGCCGAGCGCGGCGGCAAGCGCGGGGATGGGCAGCCACACGAAGCGCAGGTTCATCAAATCGGCGACAATCAGCCAGGCCGCGAGCGAGCCGCTGATGACACCGAACACGGCGGTGGCGGCGCCGAGCAGCAGGTACTCGGTGACGTAGGCGCTGAGCAATTTCAGCCGCGTGGCGCCGAGCACCTTGAGCACCACCGCGTCATAAACGCGATGGCCGTGGCCGGCCGCGAGCGCCCCGCCGAGAACCAATGTGGCCGCCACCAGCGTGATGGCGCTCGCGGCGCGGATCGCCAGCACCAGGTTGGCGATGATGGCGCCGATCGCGTCGAGCGCGTCTTTCACCCGCACGGTCGTCACCGTCGGAAACGTGTCGGCGAGCGATTTGATCATCGCGCTTTCCTGCTCCGGCGAGCCGCCATTTGGATATGTAAGCGTCGCAAGGTGCGTGTGCGGCGCGCCGCTGAACGAGTTCGGTGAAAACACCATGACGAAATTGATGCCGAGACTTTGCCAGTCAACCAGCCGCAGATTGGCGATGCGCGCGGTGATGTTGCGGCCGAGCACGTTGACCACGACCGGATCGCCCAGCTTGAGGCCGAGACCGTCGGCGATCCGCTTCTCGAACGAGACTAGCGGCGGGCCCGCGTAGCCCGGTTTCCACCATTCGCCTTCGACCAGCCGCGAGCCTTGCGGGATCTCGTTGGAATAGGTGAGGCCGCGGTCGCTTTGCAGCACCCACTCGGCGTCTGGTTTCGGTTTCAAGTTTTCAGCGGCAATGCCGTTGGCGGAAATGATGCGTCCGCGCAGCATCGGCACTTCCTCGAATTTTGCTGCAGGTGCGCGCGTCATCACGAAAGCGTCGAAGGTCGCGGCCTGCTCGCCTGGGATGTCGAGGAAGTAGAACGACGGTGCTTTCTCCGGCAGCGCCGCCATGAACTGATTGCGGAGGGTGCCGTCGATTTCGATCACGGTGACCAGCAGCGCGATCCCCAAGCCCAGCGACAGCACGACGGTCGGCGTCAATGCGCCGGGCCTATGGATGTTGGCGATCGCCATGCGCAGCACGGTCGAGCGCGCGCGCGGCGCGTGGCGCGCGCTGAACATCAGCGCGGCGGCGACCAGGCGCAGCAGCACGAAAACGGCGGCCGCGGTGGCGACGTAGATTACGGCGACGCGGCGGTCGAACGCGAGTGTGATCGCAAGCACCGCAAGGACGGCGGCTGCGACTGCCGTCAATGCGATATAGCGTCGGCGCGGCCAGCTTGGCTGCGGCGCGACGGCGTCGCGGAACAGCGCGCCGACCGGTACGTCATGAGCGCGGCCGAGCGGCCACAATGCGAAGACAAGCGCGGTGAGTAGACCATAGAGCAGCGCCAGTGCGAGCTCGCCAGGATGAAACGACGCCTGGATTGGCAACGGAATGATCGCGCCGAACATCCAGGTGACGAGATACGGCAGCGCTGCGCCGAGCACCGTCCCGATGACGCCGCCGAGCAGCGCCAGCGTCAGCACCTGCGTGAGATAGATCGCGAACACGCGCGCGCCCGTTGCGCCCAAGGCTTTCATGGTCGCGATCGTTTCGCGGCGGCGATCGAGATGGCTCTTCACCGCATTGCCGACGCCGACACCGCCGACCAACAGTGCGGTCAGTCCGACAATGGTGAGAAATTGCGTGAAGCGCTCGACGTCGCGCTCGAGCCGCGGCGTGGCATTGCGGCGCGTGCGGATGTCCCAGCCCGCTTCCGGCAATTGCGCGCGCGCGGCGGTGGCAACCGCGTCCGCCGCTTTGTCGGTCGTGTCGTTGGCCGGCAGGCGGAGCCGGTAATGCCAGCGCACGAGGCTGCCGGGCTGGATCAGGCCAGTCGCGCGCAACGCGGCTTCGCTGATCAACAGGCGCGGTCCGAACCCAATGCCACCGGCGAGCTTGTCGGGCTCATTAGCAAGCGCGGCACGAATTTCAATCGTTGCGCCGCCGACCGTCACGCGTGCGCCGCCTTCAAGATCAAGCCGCGTCATCAAGGTCGGATCGGCCGCGGCACCGAACGCACCATTGCGCTCGGCGAGCGCATCGGCAAGCGAGCCGGGCGGCGTGAGTGCGGCTTGGCCGAACAACGGGTAGGCGGCGTCAACTGCTTTGACTTCGACCAGCGCGGCTTTGCCATTGGCCGTGCGCGCCAACGCGCGCATGGTGGCGGCGGTGGAAACGTCGCCGCGGCTTTTCAGGAACGCCATTTCCGGCGCGGTCGCCTCGCGTTGACTCAGCGTGAATGACAGGTCGCCGCCGAGGATCGCCTGGCCCTCGCGCGCAAGCCCGTCCGCAAGACTGCCGGCCACCGAGCCGACCCCGGCAATCGCCATGACGCCGAGCGCGATACAGGCAATGAAAACATAGAAGCCGCGCAGTCCGCCGCGCATTTCGCGCAAGGCAAAGCGCAGCGCCAGCGCGCCGCCATTGCCGCGGGCTTGTAACGGAGCCGCAAGCGTGACGCTCATGTTCCGTGCCCGTCGATACGGCCGGAACGCAGCCGCACCACGCGGCCGCAGCGCTCTGCCAAGGCGTGATCGTGCGTGACCAGAATGAGCGTGGTGCCGCGTTGCGTGTGCCCGGCAAATAAAAGATCGATGATCTGCTGGCCGGTTTCTTCGTCGAGATTGCCGGTCGGCTCGTCGGCAACCAGGATCGCCGGATTGGGTGCCAATGCGCGCGCGAGCGCGACGCGTTGCTGCTCACCCCCGGAAAGCTCCGCCGGGTAGTGATGCAAGCGCTCGGCGAGGCCCACCGCCGCAAGCTCGCGCCGCGCCGTTTCATCCGGCGCCGCCACACCCGCCAGCTCCAGCGGCACCGCGACGTTCTCGAGCGCGGTCATGGTTGGGATCAGGTGGAACGACTGGAAGACGATGCCGACATTGCGGCCGCGAAAGCGCGCCAACGCGTCTTCGTCGAGCCGGCCAAGATCCTTGCCCGCCACCGCGATCGTACCGGCGTCGGGCCGCTCCAGCCCCGCCATGACCATCAGCAACGTCGATTTACCGGAGCCGGACGGCCCCACCAGGCCAATCGCCTCGCCGCGTCCTATATGCAGGTCGATGTCTTTGAGGATATGAACGCGGGCCGCCCCCTGCCCGAGCGAGAGGTTGATACCGGCAAGCGCAATGGCCGGTCCCGCCTGGGAGAGATCATTCATGTGGCCACACCAATCACGCTCATATGGGACAAAGGCGGTCCTGGTCCAGCGTCTCGCGATGGTTTTGCTGCTCACGTTTGCTTGCGTGACGGGCGTCGTCGCGGCGCCGGCGAGCGACCAGCCGGTGAAAATCGTGGTGCTCGGTGATTCATTGTCGGCGGGGTTCGGGCTTCCGGTCGAGGCATCTTTTCCGTCAAGGCTTGCTGTGGCGCTCCAGGCCAAAGGCGTTGCGGCAACGGTTGCCAATGCCGGCGTCTCGGGCGACACGGCATCCGGCGGGCTCGAACGTCTGGGCTGGTCGGTGCCGGAGGGCACCGATGCAGTGATCGTCGAGCTCGGCGCCAACGACGCGCTGCGCGGGATCGACCCGAAAGTCACCCAAAGTGCGCTCGACAAGATTTTACGCCAATTGGCGCAGCGTCACATTGCGGTGTTACTTGCAGGCATGCGCGCGCCGCGGAACATGGGGACAGACTACGCGCGGGCCTTCGATGCCATCTATCCGGCGCTTGCCTCGACTCATAACGTGATCTTTTATCCATTCATCCTCGACGGGGTGGCCGCCGACCTGAAACTCAATCAGCGTGACGGCATGCATCCCAATGCGGCCGGCGTCGATGTGATGGTGACGCGTATCCTGCCGAAGGTGGAAGAACTGATCGCTCGCGTGCGTGCGTCGCGCGGCTAGAATTCGGAAGGCGCCATGCTGCGGCTTTTTACCGGTGTCGAGATTCCGCACGAGGTGGCGCAGGCGCTGGCGTCGCAGCGGGGCGGGCTGCCGGGCGCGCGCTGGATCGATCCGGCCAATTATCACCTGACCTTGCGCTTCATCGGCGACGTGGACGACTCGATCGCGGACGAAGTCGAGTTGCTGTTGGGCAAGGTCAAACGCAACGCGTTCGAATTGCATCTCGAAGGGCTGACGTCGTTCGGCGGGCGCAAGCCGCGCGCCGTCGTCGCCGCGGTAACGCCAGCGCAACCGCTGCTGGAAGTGCAGGCTGAGCACGAGCGGCTGATGCAGCGCATCGGACTCGATCCCGAAGGCCGCAAATACACGCCGCATGTCACGCTCGCGCGCCTGCGCGATTCGTCGAGCACGCAGGTGGCGGAATATCTTTCCGCGCGCGGCTATTTCCGCACGGCAGCATTTCGCGTCTCGCGTTTCGTGCTGTTTTCCTCGCGCGCCTCGGTTGGCGGCGGGCCTTACGTAGTCGAGGCGAGTTATCCGCTCGCGGCCTAGGTCGCATCCAGCAATCGAGATTGGGCCTGGAAGAATGCGGTGGCGAGATCGTGGCTATCGGCCAGCAACTCGCGCGTATGCGACAGCGCGGTGAAGCGCGGCGGCGCGACTGCGCCGATCACGCCGCCAAAATCGAACGACAGATCGGCGGCGAATTTGCGCGCGAGTTGTTGCATGCGCCGATTGTCGGAAAGGCAGTGCATGTGCAGCGACTTGATGCCGCGATTGCGCGCGGTGAGAAGCGTGCGCTCGAGCAGCTCGGTGCCGACACCGAGACTCTGCCAGGGTTGCTCGATGCTGAACGCGGCCTCCGCTTCCTGCACGAACGGCAGGCCGACGCGCCGCAACTCGGCTCCGCCACGCAACACGCCGTCCACGAAGAATCCGTAGATCACCACGCCGGAGCCGCGCGCCGACGCGGCATGGCGGCTGACGAACTCGTCCGACACTGCGCCGGAGAAACGCCGATTGCGGCTATCCATATCGAGGCGCAGCAGGTGATCGCGGTAGGCATCGGTTTCACCGATCCAAAGCTTGCGGATCATTCCGCCATCGGGGAGCGGTTCATTCATGTCAGGCTCCGTTCGGTTCGTTCCAGCTCCGCCTTGGCGCGTCCGCGTTGTCTCGCGAATCAATCAGCGAACCTTATATATGTTGCATTGCAGCAAGATGGAGGCACCGTTGATTTTGCGGGAACCCCTGGCGGCAAAAATGCATGGCTACCAAAGGATTAGCCATCGCGCTGCCCAAATCGGCCACCTTGGCGCGTAAAATTGGCATCGCACGAATTTACAGCGGCCCGATATCGCCCTAGGTCTCGCCTTCCACGGCCGCGGCGCGGCCATCCAGTCTCGCGGCGACGTTCCTCACCCATGTCCGAACTGTTTCGCACGCGCTACGCGGCGCTCATCGCATCCGGCAGGATCGAGGCCGATCCGGGACAGGCGGAATTGGCGGCGTGCTTCACGCGGCTTGAGCAGCGCCTCGATCAGCATCGGCTGGCGCGGAAATCGTCGTCGCTCGGCTGGCTGTTCGGCCGCCGCCAGAATGCCGATGCGCCGGTGCAGGGTCTCTACATCTACGGCGAGGTCGGGCGCGGCAAGACACTGTTGATGGATTTGTTTTTCGAGACCAGCACGGTCAAGCGCAAGCGCCGCGTTCATTTCCACGAATTCATGGCCGACGTGCATGAGCGCGTGCATGCCTATCGCCAGGAATTGAAAAACGGCGAAGTGGCCGAGCAGGATTCGATCCATCGCGCGGCGGCGGCGGTCGCCGAGGAAGCGTGGCTTTTGTGCTTCGACGAATTCCATGTCACCGACATCGCCGATGCGATGATCCTCGGCCGGCTGTTCACGCAGCTATTCGAGCTCGGCGTGGTCGTCGTCGCGACGTCCAATCTGGCGCCCGGCGAGCTCTATAAAGATGGCCTTAATCGTGGGCTGTTTGTGCCGTTCATCGCGCTGCTGGAAAAGTATTGCGAGGTCGTGCGGCTCGATGCGCGCATCGATTTCCGGCTGGAGAAGCTTACCGGCGTGCCGACCTGGTACGTGCCCGACGACAAGAAAGCAGCCGTCGCACTCGAAGCTGCCTGGCGGCGGCTCTCGGCGGGCAACGGTGGCGCCGAGCAGAAGCTGGTCGTAAAAGGCCACACGATCCGCGTTCCGAAAGCGGCGATGGGTGTCGCGCGCTTTTCGTTCGCGGATCTGTGCGGGCAGCCGTTGGCGGCCGCCGATTATCTCAAGATCGCGCATGAATTTCATACGATCATTCTCGAACATATCCCCGTGATGGATTTCGACCGCCGCAACGAGGCCAAGCGCTTCATCATCCTGATCGACACGCTCTACGATCACGGCGTGAAGCTGCTGGCGTCCGCGCAGGCTGAGCCGGATGCGCTCTATGTCGCGACGGACGGTTACGAGGCGCAGGAATTCAAACGCACGGCGTCCCGATTGATCGAGATGCGCTCGCAAGCCTACCTCGGCCTGCCGCACGGTCCGCGCGCCGCCGACGCGGTCGCTGCCGGCAAGATCGTTGAGACCTGACCTCCGCGCTGCGAGACCGCGGTCTCCCCACCGTCTGCGGACGCTCCGAAACATTCCGAAAGCTGTGCACAACAGGGCTGGACTCCGGCCTGTGGCTGGTGTGGTATAATGTATACAAAAGCGGGACGTGGCCATTCTGCTGCGTTCAGCGGCTTGTGGCAGTAAGCGGGACCGGATAACCAGCACAACGCCGCGCTCGGCGGCGCTTCCAAGTCGAGAGTTCTCCCACCATGGCCC
Source organism: Pseudolabrys sp. (assembly GCA_049680165.1). Lineage (GTDB taxonomy): Bacteria > Pseudomonadota > Alphaproteobacteria > Rhizobiales > Xanthobacteraceae > Pseudolabrys. The sequence goes on along the minus strand of JBAUHH010000172.1, from coordinate 8,684 downwards.
GTAAAAAAATTGCGTTGATCGGTGCCGGCCAAATCGGCGGCACGCTCGCTCACCTCATCGGTCTCAAGCATCTCGGCGACGTCGTTTTATTCGACGTCATGGAGGGCATCCCACAGGGTAAGGCGCTCGACATCGCCCAGTCCTCGCCGGTCAACGATTTCGACGCGCGCTTTTCCGGCGCCAATTCCTATGAGGCGATCGACGGCGCGGACGTCTGCATCGTCACTGCCGGCGTGCCGCGCAAGCCCGGCATGAGCCGCGACGATCTGCTCGGCATCAATCTCAAGGTGATGGAGCAGGTCGGTTCCGGCATCAAGAAATACGCGCCCAATGCGTTTGTCATCTGCATCACCAATCCGCTCGACGCCATGGTTTGGGCGCTGCAAAAGTGCTGCGGCCTGCCACAGCAGAAAGTCATCGGCATGGCCGGTGTGCTCGATTCGGCGCGCTTCCGTTATTTCCTCGCCGACGAATTCAACGTGTCGGTGGAAGACGTCACCGCTTTCGTGCTCGGCGGCCACGGCGACAGCATGGTGCCGCTGACGCGCTATTCGGCGGTTGCCGGCATTCCGGTGCCGGATCTGGTGAAGATGGGCTGGACCACGCAGGCGCGCGTGGACGAAATCGTCAAGCGCACTGCCAACGGCGGCGCCGAGATCGTCAATCTGCTCAAGACCGGTTCTGCGTTCTACGCGCCGGCGGCTTCCGCCGTTTCGATGGCCGAAAGCTATCTGCTCGACAAGAAGCGGGTGTTGCCGTGCGCCGCATGGCTCAACGGCGAGTACGGCATCCACGACCTCTACGTCGGCGTGCCGGTGGTGATAGGCGCCAAAGGTGTGGAGCGCGTCGTCGAGATCGAGCTCAACGGCAGTGAGCGCGATGCGTTCGAGAAATCAGCATCCGCTGTGCAGGGTCTGGTCGAGGCCTGCAAGAAGATCGCGCCAAACCTCGGCGGTTAAACGACGACCTGGGCGGGAGCGCTGCATGAATATCCACGAGTATCAGGCCAAAGCTCTGTTGCGCGAATTCGGCGTGCCGGTGCCGCGCGGCATCGCGGCCTTTACGGTGGACGAAGCGGTCAAGGCCGCCAACGAGCTTGGTGGACCGGTGTGGGTCGTCAAGGCGCAGATCCATGCCGGCGGCCGCGGCAAGGCCGGCGGCGTCAAGGTAGTAAAGTCGGTCGACGACGTTAAAAAGGAATCCACGCGCATTCTCGGCTCGACGCTGGTTACACATCAGACCGGGCCGCACGGCAAGAAAGTCGGCCGCCTCTACATCGAGGAAGGCTCGGCTATCGACCGCGAGCTCTACCTGTCGGCACTGATCGACCGCGAAACGTCGCGCGTGGCTTTCGTCATATCGACGGAAGGCGGCATGGATATCGAGGAGGTCGCGCACAAGACGCCTGAGAAAATCCTGACCTTCTCGGTCGATCCGGCGACCGGCGTGATGGCGCATCATGCGCGCCGTGTCGCACAAGCGCTGACGATTTCCGGCGACCTCGCCAAGCAGGCGGACAGCTTGCTGGGCAAGCTCTATGCCGCGTTCACGCAGAAAGACATGAGCCTGCTCGAAATCAATCCACTGGTCGTTACGAAGGATAACCAGCTCATCTGCCTCGACGCCAAGGTGAGCTTCGACGGCAACGCGCTTTATCGCCACGCTGACGTTGTCGCGTTGCGCGACCTCACCGAGGAAGACGAGAAGGAAATCGAGGCGTCGAAGTACGACCTCAACTACATCGCGCTCGACGGTTCGATCGGCTGTATGGTCAACGGCGCCGGGCTGGCGATGGCCAGCATGGACATCATCAAGCTCTACGGCATGACGCCCGCCAACTTCCTCGACGTCGGCGGCAGCGCCACCAAGGAAAAGGTAACGGCGGCCTTCAAGATCATCACCTCCGATCCGAACGTGAAGGGCATCCTGGTCAACATCTTCGGCGGCATCATGAAGTGTGACGTGATCGCGGAAGGCGTGGTCGCCGCGGTGAAGGAAGTCGGATTGAAGGTGCCGCTGGTGGTGCGGCTTGAAGGGACGAACGTCGAGCTCGGCAAGAAGATCATCGCCGAGTCGAAGCTCAACGTCACGTCGGGTGATGACCTCGACGATGCCGCTCAGAAAATCGTCAAGGCCGTGAAGGAGGCCGCGTGATGTCGGTCCTCATCGGCAAGAACACCAAGGTCATCTGCCAAGGCTTTACCGGCAAGAACGGCACCTTCCATTCCGAGCAGGCCATCAAGTATGGCACCAAGATGGTCGGCGGCACGTCGCCGGGCAAAGGCGGCTCGACGCATCTCAATCTGCCGGTGTTCGACACCGTCGCGGAAGCAGTCGAGAAGACCGGTTGCGACGCCAGCGTGATTTACGTGCCGCCGGCCGGCGCGGCCGACGCGATCTGCGAGGCAATCCAGGCCGAGATCCCGCTGATCGTCTGCATCACCGAAGGCATTCCGGTGATGGACATGGTCAAGGTCAAGCGCTCGCTCTCCGGGTCAAAGTCGCGGCTGATCGGGCCGAATTGCCCGGGCGTCATGACGGCCGGCGAATGCAAGATCGGCATCATGCCTGGCAACATCTTCAAGGCCGGCAAGGTCGGCATCGTCTCGCGCTCCGGCACGCTGACCTATGAGGCGGTGTTCCAGACCAGCCGCGAAGGGCTCGGCCAGACCACTGCGGTCGGCATCGGCGGCGACCCGGTCAAGGGCACCGAGTTCATCGACGTGCTGGAGATGTTCCTCGCCGACGACAAGACCGAGTCGATCGTCATGATCGGCGAGATCGGCGGCTCGGCCGAAGAGGACGCGGCGGACTTCCTCAAGAGCGAGGCCAAGCGCGGCCGCAAGAAACCCATGGTCGGCTTTATCGCCGGGCGCACGGCGCCGCCGGGACGCCGCATGGGCCATGCCGGAGCCATCATTTCCGGCGGCAAAGGCGACGCCGAGTCGAAAATTGCAGCAATGGAATCGGCCGGAATCAGGGTATCACCCTCGCCGGCCCGGATCGGGAAGACGTTGGTCGAACTTTTGAAATCCTGATTCAGTTGTTAGGTCTTTCGTAGACTTACAGACGTCATAAATAGAGTTACAACGTCGAATCGCCGGTTGCGCGGGCCCCTCGGGCCATGCCGCCGGTAACGCGGGATTCCATCCCCGCAAGGATAAACCATCATGTCCCGCCAGGACGCCAATGCCGCCTTCGCCCGCACGTCCTTTCTCTACGGCAGCAATGCCGCCTACATCGACGACCTCTACGCCCGCTACCAAGCCAACCCGGCCTCGCTCGATGCGGAATGGCAGGAATTCTTCAAGAGCCTGAAGGACGACGGCGGCAACGTCGCCCGCAACGCGCGCGGCGCCTCCTGGGAACAGCCGAACTGGCCGCCGCGCGTCGACGCCGATTGGGCGGAGACCGAGAAGCAGGTCGGCGACAAGATCAAAGCCAAGGCGAAAGACCGCGGCGTCGAGATTTCGACGACCGACGTGCAGCAGGCGACGCGCGACTCGATCCACGCGCTGATGCTGATCCGCGCCTACCGCATCCGCGGTCACTTTTATGCCGACCTCGACCCTCTCGGCCTTGAGCCGAAGAAGGAGGAGAGCGAACTCGATCCGAAGTCTTACGGCTTCAACGAAGCCGATCTCGACCGCAAGATTTTTCTCGACAATGTCCTTGGGCTCGAATTTGCAAGCATGCGCGAGATCGTCGCGATCCTGCGCCGTACGTATTGCCAGACGCTCGGCATCGAGTTCATGCACATCTCGAATGCCGCGCAGAAAGGCTGGATCCAGGAACGCATTGAAGGCCGCGACAAGGAAATCAGCTTCACACGCGAAGGCAAGCGCGCGATCCTGAACAAGCTCGTGGAAGCGGAGGGCTTCGAGAAATTCCTCGACGTCAAATACACCGGCACCAAGCGCTTCGGCCTCGACGGCGCGGAAGCACTGATCCCAGCGCTTGAGCAGATCATCAAGCGCGGCGGCAATCTCGGCGTGAAGGAAATCATCTTCGGCATGTCGCATCGCGGACGGCTCAACGTCCTCACGCAAGTGATGGGCAAGCCGCACCGCGCGCTGTTCCACGAATTCAAGGGCGGCTCGGCGCAACCCGACGACGTCGAAGGCTCCGGCGACGTGAAATATCATCTGGGCGCGTCGTCCGATCGTGAGTTCGACGGCAACCAGGTGCACCTGTCGCTCACGCCCAATCCGTCGCATCTGGAAATCGTCGATCCGGTCACGCTCGGCAAGGTGCGCGCCAAGCAGGATCAGCACGGCGCGACGCCGGACGAGCGCACGATGGTGATGCCGCTGTTGATCCACGGCGATGCCGCGTTCGCGGGTCAGGGTGTGGTGGCGGAATGTTTTGGCCTTTCAGGGCTGAAGGGTTATCGCACAGGGGGATCGCTGCACTTCATCGTCAACAACCAGATCGGTTTCACGACTTATCCCCGCTACTCGCGCTCGTCGCCCTATCCGTCAGACGTCGCCAAGATGATCGAGGCGCTGATCTTCCACGTGAACGGAGACGATCCAGAAGCCGTCGTGTTCGCCGCCAAGGTCGCCACGGAATACCGGCAGAAATTCCAGAAGCCGGTCGTGATCGACATGTTCTGCTACCGGCGCTTCGGCCACAACGAAGGCGACGAGCCCTCGTTCACCCAGCCGTTGATGTACAAGAAGATCCACGCGCATCCGACCACGCTCGAAATCTACGGCAAGAAGCTCGCGAGTGAAGGTGTGATCGTCGAGGGCGAGCTCGACAAGATCAAGGCCGAATGGCGCGCGTCGCTCGACGCCGAATTCGAAACCGCGTCGAGCTACAAGCCGAACAAGGCCGACTGGCTCGACGGCCGCTGGTCGGGCCTGAAGGCTGCGCGCGACGCCGACGATCCGCGCCGCGGCAACACCGGTGTCGAGATTTCGACGCTGAAGGAAATCGGCAAGAAAATAACCGCGGTGCCGGAAGGTTTTCACGTTCACAAGACCATCCAGCGTTTCCTCGATCACCGCGCGAAATCGATCGAAACTGGCGCCGACGTCGACTGGTCGACCGGTGAAGCGCTCGCGTTCTGCTCGCTGTTGCTCGAGGATCATCCCGTGCGTTTGTCGGGGCAAGATAGCGAGAGAGGAACGTTTTCTCAGCGACATTCGGTGCTGTTCGACCAGGAAACGGAAGAGCGGCATACGCCGTTCAACCACCTCGGCAAGGACCAGGCGCGCTACGAAGTCCTGAATTCAATGCTCTCAGAAGAGGCAGTCCTCGGCTTTGAATACGGTTATTCGACCTCCGAGCCCAACGCGCTCACGCTCTGGGAAGCGCAGTTCGGCGACTTCGCCAACGGCGCGCAGGTCCTGTTCGATCAGTTCATTTCTTCCGGCGAGCGCAAGTGGCTGCGCATGTCCGGCCTGGTCTGCCTGTTGCCGCACGGCTACGAAGGGCAGGGCCCGGAGCACTCGTCCGCGCGACTCGAGCGCTTCCTGCAAATGTGCGCCGAAGACAACATGCAGGTCGCCAACTGCACCACGCCGGCGAATTACTTCCACATCCTGCGCCGGCAGTTGAAGCGCGAGATCCGCAAGCCGCTGATCCTGATGACGCCGAAGAGTCTGCTGCGCCACAAGCGTGCGGTCTCAAAGCTCGACGAAATGGCGGCCGGCACGTCGTTCCACCGCCTGTTGTGGGATGACGCGCAATTGCTGCAAGACCAGAAGATCAGGCTCGTCCCGGACGACAAAATCCGCCGCGTCATCATGTGCTCGGGCAAGGTCTATTTCGATCTTTACGAGGAGCGCGAGAAGCGCGGCATCGACGACATTTATCTGCTGCGCATCGAGCAGCTCTATCCGTTCCCGTCGAAGGCGCTGGTCACCGAGCTCGCGCGCTTCAAGCAGGCCGAGATGGTCTGGTGCCAGGAAGAGCCGCGCAACATGGGCGCCTGGTTCTTCGTCGACACTTTCCTGCAATGGGTGCTCAACCAGATCGGCGCCAAGCACCGCACCATGCGTTACGCTGGCCGCCCGGCCTCGGCATCGACCGCGGTCGGCCAGATGCCGAAACATCTTGCGCAATTGAAGCAATTGCTGGACGAAGCATTGGGCTAATCAATGTCATGGCCGGGCTTGTCCCGGCCATCTCGATAAGGGTCGCATGACGTTGCCATCCTAGCGGGATGCCCGGCACAAGGCCGGGCATGACAAAAGAAAGGCAGAGAATAAGTCATGGCTGACATTCGCGTCCCCACGCTCGGCGAATCGGTGACCGAGGCGACCGTCGGCAAGTGGTTCAAGAAGCCGGGCGATGCTGTCGCCGTCGATGAGCCGCTGGTCGAGCTCGAAACCGACAAGGTGACACTGGAAGTGCCGGCGCCCGCTGCCGGCGTGCTTGGCGACATCGCGGTGAAGGAAGGCGACACGGTCGCGGTCGGCGCGATCCTCGGCCAGATCAAGGACGGCGGTGCGGCGGCATCAGCCAAGCCGGCGACAGCCACAAAGCCGGCGGCGAGCTCAACAGGCACGCCCGACGAGAAGTCCGCAAAGACCAAACCGATTGGCGCGGGGCCCGAGCATCCGCAGCCGCGCGAGATGCCGCAAGCCGCGCCGTCCGCGATGCCGGCGCCACCGTCGGTGCGCAAAATGGCGGCGGAAAGCGGCGTCGATCCGTCGCAAGTCGCCGGCTCCGGCATGCACGGCCAGGTCACCAAAGGCGACATGATGGCCGCGATCGAACGCTCCGCCGCGCAGCCGACGCCGGTCGCGGCACAGGCGCCGATGCAGATGCGCGCGCCGTCTACCGCCGATGATGCCGCGCGCGAAGAGCGTGTGCACATGACGCGGCTGCGCCAGACCATCGCTCGGCGGCTGAAGGACGCGCAGAACACGGCGGCCATGCTCACGACCTATAACGAGGTCGACATGAGCGCGATCATGCACATGCGCAGCCAGTACAAGGAGCTGTTCGAGAAGCGCCACGGCGTGAAGCTCGGCTTCATGGGCTTCTTCACGCGCGCCTGCATCCAGGCGCTGAAGGAAGTGCCGGAGGTCAACGCCGAGATCGACGGCGCGGACCTCGTCTACAAAAATTATTATCACATCGGCGTCGCGGTCGGCACCGAACGCGGGCTGGTCGTTCCCGTGGTGCGGGACGCGGACCGGCTGTCGCTCGCGGGCATCGAGAAAGCGATCGGCGAACTCGGCAAGAAGGCGCGCGACGGCCAGCTCAAGATCGAGGACATGCAGGGCGGCACTTTCACGATCTCGAATGGCGGCGTCTATGGCTCGCTGATGTCGATGCCGATCCTGAACGCGCCGCAGTCCGGCATTCTCAGCATGCACAAGATTCAGGAACGCCCGGTCGTCATCGGCGGCAAGATAGAAATCCGCCCGATGATGTACCTTGCGATGACCTACGATCACCGCGTGGTCGACGGGCAGGGCGCGGTGACGTTCCTCGTGCGCGTGAAGGACAATCTGGAAGACCCGGCGCGGATCGTGCTGGACCTTTGATTCTTGCTGTCATTGCCGGGCTTGACCCGGCAATCCATCTCCAATTGGAAGAGGATGGATGCCCGGGTCGAGCCCGGGCATGACGAAGAAGGGATGTAACGAGTATGGCCTACGACCTCATCGTCATCGGCACCGGCCCGGGCGGCTACGTCTGCGCCATTCGCGCGGCGCAACTCGGTCTGAAGACCGCGGTGGTCGAGAAGGAGAAAACCTTCGGCGGCACCTGTCTCAACATCGGCTGCATTCCGTCCAAGGCGCTGTTGTACGCGTCGGAGCTGTTCGAGGAAGCGGGCCACAAGTTCGGCCAGATGGGCATTGGCGTCTCCGCGCCCAAGCTCGACCTCAAAGGCATGATGGCGTTCAAGGATCAGGGCGTGGACGGCAACGTCAAAGGCGTCGAATTCCTGTTCCGCAAGAACAAGATCGAATCGTTCCGCGGCGCCGGCCGCATCGCCGCCCTCGGCAAGGTCGAGGTGAAGGGCGAGGATGGCAAGACGCAGACGCTCGAGACCAAATCGATCGTCATTGCTACCGGCTCCGACGTTACGCGCCTCAGGGGCATCGACATCGACGAGAAGCGCATCGTGTCGTCGACCGGTGCACTGGCGCTTCCGCAAGTGCCGCAGCGACTTCTCGTCATCGGCGCGGGCGTTATCGGGCTGGAACTAGGCTCGGTTTGGCGGCGCCTCGGCGCGGAAGTAGTCGTCGTGGAATTTTTGGACGGCATTTTGCCCGGCATGGATGGCGAAGTGCGCCGCCAGGCGCAGCGCCTGCTGGAAAAGCAGGGTCTGACGTTCAAGCTGTCGTCGAAGGTGACTGCGGTCGATGCGTCCGGCGCGCGGCTCAAGGCGACCGTCGAGCCGGCGAAAGGCGGCGCGGCGGAAACGATCGAGGCGGATGTGGTGCTGGTTGCGATCGGTCGCGTGCCGTACACCGAAGGGCTTGGGCTGAAGGAAGCCGGCGTCAAGATTGACGAGCGCGGCCGCGTCGCGGTCGACCGGCATTATGCGACAAACGTGCCGGGCATTTACGCGATCGGCGACGTGATCGCCGGGCCGATGCTGGCGCACAAGGCGGAAGACGAAGGCGTGGCGGTGGCCGAGATTCTCGCCGGGCAGGCGGGACATGTAAATTACGACGCAATTCCAAACGTCGTTTACACCTATCCGGAAATCGCCA
>JBAUHH010000171.1:0-5187 GCA_049680165.1 Pseudolabrys sp. | reverse complement strand
CAGTCAGCCGCGAGCCGCGCGCCAGCATGCGCTGGGTGGTGGCGTCGAGGTCCGAGCCGAACTGCGCGAACGCCGCCATTTCGCGGTATTGCGCGAGCTCGCCCTTGATGCGGCCAGCGACTTTCTTCATCGCCTTGGTCTGCGCCGCGGAGCCGACGCGCGACACCGACAGGCCGACGTTCACCGCCGGACGAATGCCTTGATAGAACAAATCGGTCTCGAGGAAGATCTGTCCGTCGGTGATCGAAATCACGTTGGTCGGAATGTAGGCCGAGACGTCGTTGGCTTGCGTTTCGATCACGGGCAGCGCGGTGAGCGAGCCACCTTTGTTGTCGTCGTTCATCTTGGCTGCGCGCTCGAGCAGGCGCGAATGCAGGTAGAACACGTCGCCGGGATAGGCTTCGCGGCCCGGCGGGCGGCGCAGCAGCAGCGACATCTGGCGGTAAGCAACCGCCTGCTTGGACAGGTCGTCATAGATGATGACCGCATGCATGCCGTTGTCGCGGAAGAATTCACCCATGGTGCAGCCGGCGAACGGCGCCAGGAATTGCATCGGCGCCGGGTCGGAAGCGGTTGCGGCAACGATGATGGAATAATCGAGCGCGCCCTGCTCCTCGAGCACCTTCACGAATTGCGCGACAGTCGAACGCTTCTGCCCGACCGCGACGTAAACGCAATAGAGCTTGATCTTCTCGTCCGGCTGCGCGTTGAGCGGCTTCTGGTTCAGGATGGTGTCGAGCGCGATTGCGGTCTTGCCGGTCTGCCGGTCGCCGATGATCAGCTCGCGCTGGCCGCGGCCGATCGGAATCAGCGCGTCGATCGCCTTCAATCCCGTCGCCATCGGCTCGTTCACCGATTTGCGCGGGATGATGCCGGGCGCTTTCACGTCCACGCGCATCCGCTTCTCGGCCTTGATCGGGCCCTTGCCGTCGATCGGATTTCCGAGCGCGTCGACCACGCGGCCGAGCAGGCCCTTGCCGACCGGAACGTCGACGATGGCGCCGGTGCGCTTGACGGTCTGGCCTTCTTTGATCTCGCGGTCGGCGCCGAAAATGACGATGCCGACGTTGTCGGTTTCGAGGTTGAGCGCCATGCCGCGCGTGCCGTTCTCGAACTCGACCATTTCGCCGGCCTGCACATTGTCGAGGCCGTAGACGCGGGCGATGCCGTCGCCGACGGAGAGCACTTGGCCGACCTCGGAAACTTCGGCTTCCTGGCCGAAGTTCTTGATCTGCTCCTTGAGGATGGCGGAAATTTCTGCGGCGCGGATGTCCATCAGCGGGCCTCTTTCATCGCAATCTTGATTGCATTGAGTTTGGTGCGCAGCGAGCTATCCACCATGCGGCTGCCGACCTTGGCGACCAGCCCGCCGATGATGGAAGGATCGATCCTGATATCGAGATCGATGTCCTTGCCGCCAGTTACGGATTTAAGAGCGTCCTTGAGCGCGTCCATGTTCTTGTCGCTGAGCTTTTCGGCGACGGTGACTTGCGCGGTAACCTCGCCTTTGTGGCGGGCGACCATCGCGCGGTAAGCGCGGATCATGTCCCGGACGGCGAACAGCCGCCGGTTCGTAGTGATAACTCTTAGGAAGTTGGCCGCCAGACCGCCAATGCCGGCCTTTTCCAGCACGGCACCGAGCGCCTTGAGCTGCTCGTCGGCGTCGAATACGGGACTGCGCACCAGGCGGCCGAGATCGGGGCTGCCGGCGATCATCGCGTCGAATTGCTCGAGATCTTTCTTGATCGCGTCGATGGCCTTCTCGTCGCGCGCGAGCTCGAACAGGGCCGTGGCGTAACGGCCAGCCATTCCAGAAATGATCGGTTCTTCGCCTGCCACGCCGCCGCCCGTTTTTTGCTTGTTATCCGCAAGCTATACGCCGTCGCGGAGGCGGCGCAAACTATTGGAATCCAAGAGGGAATTCCGATTTTCGAGGACGACGCGGAAGCCCGCGGAAACCCTCACAAAATCGAGGGCTAGCTAACACACGGCCCACGGCCGCGCAACACAACGGCCCGCAGCGAACCGCCGCAGATACTGGCGTCGCGGCGAGCCGCGGGGCCGGCAAAAACGCATCACAGAGATACCTCGCCTCATCCGGCTTGCCCCTATAGCGTGCCGCCCGATTCCCCCATGCCGCGAGACCTGCCTTGAGCGACGCCGACCGCACCCGACCACGCGAGATGGACGCCGGCGGCACCGCCAAGCTTCTGGTCGTGCTGCTTGCCTTCTGCTGGGGCTTTAACTGGATCTCCGCGGCCTTCGCGCTGAGGGAGGTGCCGCCGTGGAGCCTGCGCTTCGTCAGCACCGGCATCGGCGCCCTGGCGTTGCTGGTTGCGGTCCCGCTGAGCGGCCGCAAGCTCGGCGTAACGCTCGGCCAGTTCAGGCACATTGCCATTGCCGGCTTTTTCAACGTGGCCTTTTTCAATGTCTGTTCCGCGTTCGCGCAACTAAACGGCGCCACCTCGCGCGCCGTCATCATCACCTACTCGATGCCGATCTGGTCGACCGCGCTGGCATGGCTGGTGCTCGGCGAGCGCCTCGACAAGGCGCGCGTGCTCGCGCTCGCTTTGTGCATCGGCGGCCTCGCTATTCTCGTATGGCCGCTTTTTGCCGCCGGATTGCCGCTCGGCGTTTTTTTCGCGCTCGGCAGCGCGTTCGGCTGGACCATCGCGACCGTCTACATCAAGTGGGCGCAGCTCGATGTCGATCCGCTGACCAATGCCGCCTGGCAACTGACCTTCGGCACCGCGCTGATCATGGTTGGCATGCTGATCTTCGAGGGCTACCCACGCATCTGGCCGCTGCACGCCATTTCGATTATTGCGATTCTTTTCATCGGATTGTTCGGCACAGGGCTTGCGCACTTTCTCTGGTGGACGATCGTCGGCAAGCTGCCGACGATTACAGCGTCGATCGGCGCGTTGCTGGTGCCGGTGATCGGCGTGACTGCGTCAACGATCCTTCTTGGCGAACGGCCGACCACGACCGACATCATCGGATTCGTTTTGATCTTCGCGGCAGCGGCGTGCGTACTGTTGCAACCGAACGTGAAACACACCGAGATGCCGGAGTGAGCACGGCGTCATTCACGGGAGAACGAACATGGCGTGGCTTTATCTGTTTCTGGCCGGACTGTTGGAAATCGGCTGGGCGATCGGACTGAAATACACGGAAGGCTTCACGCGCCTTTTTCCGTCGCTGCTTACCGCCGCCGCGATGGTGCTGAGCCTGGCACTGCTCGGGCTCGCGCTGAAGACCTTGCCGGTCGGCACGGCTTACGCGGTTTGGACCGGCGTCGGCGCGGTCGGCACCGCCGCGCTCGGCATTTATCTGTTCAGCGAACCGGCAACCGCATTGCGGCTCGCCTGTATCGGACTAATCGTACTCGGCATTGCCGGATTGAAATTCGCATCTTGAGTCTTCAGATGGCGCCCCCTTGCGGAGACTCACGCAAATGCTGGAAACTGTGGACCCGCCGTCCGGCCCACCCATGCAAGCCCGAAATCCACCAACCACGCTTCACGCAGAGCCGACCTTTGTCGAGCTTTTCACCCCGAAGCTGATCACCGTTTTCCGCGAAGGGTACGGCTGGGCAGCACTGCGCGCTGACGCCGTCGCGGGGCTTACGGTAGCGGTGGTCGCGCTACCGTTGTCGATGGCGATCGCGATCGCGTCCGGCGTAACACCCGAGCGAGGCCTTTACACTGCTATTGCCGGCGGCTTGATCGTTTCGCTCATCGGAGGCAGCCGTTTTCAGATCGGCGGGCCGGCGGGTGCTTTCATCGGCCTCGTCGCCAGCGTGGTGGAGCGCCATGGTTATGACGGCCTGGCGCTGGCAACGGCCGTCGCAGGCCTGATCATGATCGCGGTCGCGCTGCTGCGAGCGGGGACTTACGTCAAATACATCCCGTTTCCCGTCACCGTGGGATTCACCGCGGGCATCGCCGTGATCATTACGGCAAGCCAGATCAGGGAATTGCTCGGCCTTGACATGCCGCATGAGCCTTCGGCGCTGGTGCCGAAGCTTCTTGCTGTTCGCAACGCTTTGCCGACGATCCACTGGCCGACCGTGGGGGTCGCGGTACTTTCGATCCTGATCATCGCAGCGGTGCGGCGCTGGCGGCCGAACTGGCCGGCATTCCTGATCGCGGTCGCCGCGGCCGCGATCGTCTGTTTCGTTTTCCACCTCGATGTTGCGACGGTGACCTCCCGCTTTGGCGCGGTGCCGCGTTCGTTGCCGTCGCCCGCGTTGCCGGCGTTCAGCATCGCGAAGTTGCAGGCGATCTTGCCGGACGCGGTCGCGATTGCCGTGCTCGGCGCCATCGAGTCATTGCTCTCGGCCGTCGTCGCGGACGGCATGACCGGCAGGCGGCATCGCTCCAACTGCGAGCTTGGCGCGCAGGGCGTCGCCAACATCACGTCGGTGCTGTTCGGCGGAATTTGCGTGACCGGGACGGTTGCCCGTACCGCGACCAACGTGCGCGCGGGTGCGCGTGGGCCAGTCTCCGGAATATTCCATTGCGCTTATCTTTTGCTCTTCCTCGCCGTCGCTGCACCACTTGTCGGCTATATTCCGCTGGCGGCACTCGGCGGCGTGCTCGCGGTGGTAGCCTGGAATATGGCCGAAAAGGAAGAGTTCTGGTCGCTGTTGCGTACCTCGCGTGGCGACGCGGCCGTGCTGCTGGCGACATTTTTGCTCACCATTTTCGTGGATCTGATTACCGGCATCGCGGTTGGCGTGGTGCTTGGCTCACTTCTCTTCCTGCATCGCATGGCTGAAGCCGTCGAGATCGATGGCGGTCACGCGCCGCTCGATGACGTTGCCGACGATGTCGACCCGCGCGAGCCTTACGATCCGAGCCGCATCACGCGTTCCGACATCATGGTCTATCGCATCAGTGGCGCGTTTTTCTTCGGCGCAACGGCGCGTGTGCTGACTGTGCTTGAACGCGTAGGCGCAACGCCGCGTGTGCTGGTGCTGGACTTCACTGACGTGCCACTAATCGACACGACCGCCGCGCGTTCGCTGTTTGCTTTCGTCAACAAGGTCAAGCGCGCGGGCAGTGAAGTTTATTTCGCCGCCGCACGGCAGAATGTACGACATGCGCTCAACCAGGCGGGATTGAAACCGCCGCTGGTGCGCTACACCGCCAGCGCCGCCAGCGTGAAGGCGTCCTAGAAAAA
>JBAUHH010000170.1:0-3666 GCA_049680165.1 Pseudolabrys sp. | reverse complement strand
TCGTTGGACACCGGCGGATCGTTGGCGATGTCCTCGTTGGTGTTGAAGCGCTCGGGGCTCGCGCCGAGCCGCTCGACTTCCGCGCCGCCGGCGGTACGGCATTTCCAAACAGGCCAGGTGATGCGCATCCAGTGGCCGCCCTCCGGGCTGTATTGGACAAGCTTGCGCCCGGTATCCGTGCAGGACTCGTCGGCTTTCGGCTCTTCCCAACCGGGCGGATACACCTTTCCAGGCGGGACCGTGCCGTCGCACGTAGCGGCCGGAACGGCGGGCACCGAGTAATGGCGCGACTGCCATTTGTTTTCGGAGGCGCAGTAATAGTAGTTGTCGCCTTCGATGTAGACTTTCCCGTTGATGCAGGCATTCTTCGCGGTCGTTACGCGCAGCACGCCGCCGGAGCAGGGCTGCTCGACCTTCTCGATCGTCGTGCCGCCGCCGGGACCTTCGGCGATCACCGTCTGGCCGCCGGTCGGAATCAAGAGCGGCGGTCCGAACAGCGGGACGCTATCGACGATCAGATGGTCGTGGTGGCGATGATGGCGATCATCATCGTCATGGCGATCGGCGTGGCGGTCTGTGTGACGATCGGTGTGTTCGGCGTGCCGCGAAAGCTCGCGATGAATTCCGTGCGCCGCCAAACTGCGATGACCGGCAACGCGGCCGAGCATGGCGTGATTGGCCGGCATGCGCATCGCATGAACGGCATGGCCGCCCATCCCGCGCATCATGCCGCCGCCGAAGCCGCGAGCTGAAACTTCCGTGGACGTGAAGAGCGTGGCGGCAGCGGCAGTCAGCGCGACCGCGGCGATACCGGCTTTGAGCGTGGTGCTAAGGCGTGACATGGCGATCTCCCCCTGGTCAGCGCCCGACCAGCCGGGCGCTCAGAGTTTGGTCGCGGCGACGCGCAGCCAGGTTCACAAGGGGCATCAAAAAAGCAGCATCGCCGGGCTTTTAGGCCCGGCGATATTCGGATTTCTCTTTTCCGCAGAAATACTTAGGCTGCGCCCCTGAGCTCGCCGCCGTTGGGCGGCGGAATCGGCGCGCCGTCGGCGGCGTATTCGTTGAGCTTGTTGCGCAGGGTGCGGATCGAGATGCCGAGAATGTTCGCGGCATGCGTCCGGTTGCCGAGGCAGTGCTTGAGCGTTTCCAGGATCAGGTCGCGCTCGACCTCGGCAACCGTGCGGCCGACGAGGTTGCGCGTGACCTGCTCGGCGGCCATCGCGGCCTGTGCAACGACGCCGCGGGATGAATCGAGCCGCGAGCCGTCGGGCGTCAGGATGCCATCGACGCCAATCTCAGGCCCGGTCGAGAGCAGCACCGCACGATGCAGCGTGTTCTCCAGCTCGCGCACGTTGCCCGGCCAGCGATTGACGTTGAGCGCGCGGCGGGCTTCCGCCGACAGCGCCCGCACCGGCAGGCTGTTCGTCTCGGAGTATTTCTTCACGAAATACTGCGCGAGCTCCACAATATCGGCAGGGCGCTCCCGCAGCGGCGGGATCTTGAGGTTCACCACGTTGAGGCGAAACAGCAGGTCCTCGCGGAATTTTCCTTCGCGCACCGCATCGGTGAGGTTGCGGTTAGACGTCGCGATGATGCGGATATTGACCGGCACCGGCCGCGTGCCGCCGACGCGGTCGATTACCCGTTCCTGAATGGCGCGCAGGAGTTTCGCCTGGAGGCGCACGTCCATCTCGGAGATTTCGTCGAGCAGCAGCGTGCCGCCGTTCGCTTCCTCGAACTTGCCGATGCGCCGTCCGAGCGCGCCGGTGAACGAGCCTTTCTCGTGACCGAACAGTTCGGACTCGAGCAGGTTTTCCGGAATGGCCGCGCAGTTGATGGTGATGAAGGGCTTCTTGGCGCGGGTCGAGCGGCCGTGCACGTAGCGCGCCAGCACTTCCTTGCCGGTGCCGCTTTCGCCGGTGATCAGGACGGAGGCTTCCGAGCCGGCGATCTGCTGCGCCAGCTTGACCACCTGCGCCATCGATTCATCGCGCCAGATCAGGTCGCGCGCGTCGTCGGTGACGGCGGCGAGCACCGCCGCAATCAGTTCGGGATCGGGCGGCAGCGGGATGTATTCCTTGGCGCCGGCGTGGATGGCGGCGACGGCCGCGCGGGCGTCGTTGGTGATGCCGCAGGCGACGATCGGCACGTGGATACGTTCGGCTTCGAGTTTGGTCACCAGATCGCGAATGTCGACGGCGACGTCCACCATCAACAGATCGGCGCCGCGGCCCGACCGCAGCACGGCGAGGCCCTGATCGATGCTTTCGGCATGGGTGACGCTGGCGCCTCTGTCCATCGCGATCTTGGTCGCGGTGGTGAGCTGGCCTTCCAGCGTTCCGATAATGAGGAGGCGCATGGCCCTAGCTCCTTTAGTGATCCGCCTTGATGATTTCAGTCATGGTCACGCCGAGCTTTTCCTCGACCAGCACCACTTCGCCACGCGCGACCAACCGGTTGTTGACGTAGATATCGATCGCTTCACCGACCTTGCGGTCGAGCTCCAGCACCGCGCCGGGTCCGAGCTTGAGCAGATCGCCGACTTCCATCCTGGCGCGGCCGAGCACGGCCGACACCTGCACCGGGACGTCGAAAACAGCCTCGAGATCGGCGGCG
This sequence comes from Pseudolabrys sp., assembly GCA_049680165.1. GTDB lineage: Bacteria > Pseudomonadota > Alphaproteobacteria > Rhizobiales > Xanthobacteraceae > Pseudolabrys. Next base: position 1,050 of record JBAUHH010000170.1, on the reverse strand, counting down.
CCGCGATTGACCGATCCGTGATCTTCTTGTTCGGAAGCCGTCAGCGCGGCGGCGTCGGTTGCCGCCTGCATCTCGCCGCCGTTTTCCAGATCAGGGAGAGGCACCTTGTTTTCGGCGCTCTCGGTGGTCTCGGTGTTTTCGTTTTCACTCATAGCTCAAGTCTCCAGGAATCCGTCTATTGCGCGGCGCCCGCACGAGCCGCCACATAGCCGCTCACCGCGTCGTCGATGGTCTTCTTCGTCGCCGCCTGATCGCGATTAATGCCGCCGTCCGCCCATTCGATGCGGCAGTCGCCGGCGCCGATGCCGGCCTCCGCGACGACGACCAGGCGACCTTCGCAGCCTTGCGCGCGCACGATGTCTTCGAGCTTGCCTTTGGCTTCGGCATAGATCGCGTCATTGACGTGCACGACGATGTGCGGCGTCGCCACCAAATTGCGGAAGCAGGTGGTGGCGAGCGCGCCGATCTCGGCAAACGGCTCGCGCGCGACCAGTTCGGGCGCGAGCTTGCTGGCGACGGCGACGGCGACTTCAACCGCTTCTGTCTCGAAGCGGGCCTCGACGTTGATAAGGTCGCGATGCAAATGCTCGATGCGCTCGGCGATCAGCGCCAGCGCTGCCGCGGTGCGCTGTGCGATGTCGGCCTGCGCTTTCGCCTCGCCGGCCGCGAAACCCTTGCGGTAGGCGGCGGATTCAGCATCCGCGCGCCGGCGCTCGTGCTCGACGACGGTGATCGTCGGGCGGTCGCCGGAGGCGAAGTCCTCTTCGAACAGGAATTTAGCGGTCGCTGCCATTATTTCCAATCTCCCGCTCGTCCCCGCGAAAGCGGGGACCCAGCGCAAGTGATCTGTGACTCCGCCACCGTAGCTCTGGATTCCCGCTTGCGCGGGAATGAGCGGAGGGTGAAGCAATGGTGAGCCATATTGCGGGTCCTCAATAAATCAGTTCTTCGTCGCCGCGGCTCTTGGCGATCAGGATTTCGCCTTTGGCGGCCAGATCCTTGGCGACATTGACGAGCAGCGCCTGCGCCTCGTCGACGTCGCGCAGGCGC
>JBAUHH010000169.1:0-4911 GCA_049680165.1 Pseudolabrys sp. | reverse complement strand
TGGGTGCAAACTTGGATGGTGCACATGCGCGCGCCGCGCCAGCTGCTGAGCGATCTCGGGCCGATGAACTTTGTGTCCTTCCAGCTCGTCGTCGGCGGCAACGTGCTGGCGGCGCTGGTCCATCCGCTATTCATGGCCGGATTGACTTATGCGGCCGCGCGCGGCGAACCGATATGGAAGGGCGAAAGCACCGAGGCCACGCTATTGGCCTGGCTCTACGGCGGCACGGCCGTCATAGGTTATCTGACGTCGGTCGTCCTCGGCTGTATGGGCCTCATGCGGCGCGACCTCTTGTCGACGGCCTGGGTGCTTTTGCTCACGCCCATGCATTGGCTGCTGCTTTCGCTTGCCGCTTGGCGCGCGCTCTATCAGATTGTCGTCGAGCCTTACCGCTGGGAGAAAACCGAGCACGGTCTCGCGACGACATCGCGCCAGGCCACGGACGCGACGCGCTCGCTATCGACGCTGGAACGTTATCTGAGCAGCTTCGAAGCGCCGGCGCTCGCGTCTATTGCCGCCGACTAGCTACATGTATTTGCGCAGATCGGCGGCCGCAGCTTCGGGCTTGCGCTTGAGATTGAACGGCGCGACGAAGTGGCCCTCCTTGTCCATCAGATAGACGACGGCCGAGTGGTCCATGGAATATTCGCCGCTCTTCTCCGGGACCTTTTTCGCATAGACGCGGTAGCTGCGTTCAGCCGCACCGATGGCGGCGGCGGTGCCGGTGACGCCCCGCAAATGAGGATCGAAGCTCGACAGGTAATCCTTCATCACAGCCGGCGTGTCGCGCTCAGGATCGACGGTGATGAACAGCGCCGAGGTGCGGTTGGCGTCATGGCCGAGTGCGCGCATCACCTCCGAGACTTCGAACAGCGTGGTCGGGCAGACGTCCGGGCAATGCGTGTAGCCGAAGAAAACGAGGAACGGCTTGCCCTTCATGTTCTGATCGGTGATCGCCTTGCCGTTCTGATCGATGAGCGTAAACGGTCCGCCGATCGCCGAGACACTGGCGACGCCCGGACCACGGCCGGCGACGAACATCACGATGCCGAGGAACACGACGAGCCCGCCGAGAAAAGCGGAGACAACCAGCAGTATGCGCGAGGTTCGGGCGTTCATGAGAGTATTGCTCGTGAGATCAGAAACAGGCCGCCCAGCCGGCGCGGACTACTTCGAAGAAAACCGTGGTTCCGTAATACGCCCACAGGGCGGCCGTACCGGCGAACAACAGGCCAACGGCCAGCACAGCCACCATCGTTGGCCGCGACATCCGCGTCAGTGTGCTTGCGGTGGCAGGCATGGTCGCTTTCCCGTGCCAGAAGGGCGGTCCCACCCCAGATAGGCCCGTTTGGCCGAGGCGGCAATAAGGCAGCCTATCGCACGCTTCGTGAGGATCCCGGGCGGTAGCGGTTAACCATTTTCGGCAGGAGTATGGTTGAAAAGCGAACGATTTCGGACCTTACGTTGACTCGGATCGTTAAAGGCTTTTTGAATGACCCCAAAGCCCTGGGAACAAACAGACCCGTTCGGGGCTATCGACCCATCAAGGGCTGGAGGCCATATGCGTACCTATTCTGCGTTCCTGCTCGCTACCGTGCTGTCGGCCGTTGCCGGCATCGCTTGGGCTCAGAATGCCCAGACGACCGCGTCGACGCCGGTTACTCCTGCTGCCGCTCCGGCGGCGGTCGCGCCAACTCCCGCGGCTCCCGCGGCGAGCGCCGACAAGGCAAAGTGCGACAATCCGAATGCGCTCGGCGTCGAGCGCGTCGTGCAGATCGACACCACCGGCGGCCCGGGTTTCGGCTTCGAGAATTTCAAGGCCTACGATTTCCTGCGCGACCATGAGGTCGTGTTGACGTTCGACGATGGCCCGTGGCCGGGCAACACCGAGCGCGTGCTCAAGGCGCTGGCCGACCAATGCACCAAGGCGATGTTCTTCAACATCGGCAAGCACGCCGGCTACCATCCCGAGCTGGTGAAAATGGTGGCTGCGGCTGGTCACACCATCGGCACGCATACCTGGTCGCATAAAGATCTCTCCAAGATGTCGGAAGAGGACGCCAAGGCCGAGATCGAAAAGGGCATCGCGGCAGTCAGCGTCGCCCTCGGCAACAAGCCGGTCGCACCGTTCTTCCGCTTCCCGGCGCTGCGTCATCCGCCCGAGATGCTCAAGTATCTGGGCACCCGCAACATCGCCGTGTTCTCCACCGATATGGACTCGTTCGACTTCAAGATGCGCAAGCCCGAGCAGGTCATCAAATCGGTCGAAGCGAAGCTCACCAAGCATGGCAAGGGCATCATCCTGATGCACGACTTCCAGCATCCGACGTCGGAAGCGATCGCGACGATCCTGAAATGGATGAAGGACAACAACTTCAAGGTCGTGCAGGTTACCGGCAAGACGCCGGTCGAGCCGATCGCGGAATACAAGCAGATCGTGCTCAAGGAGATGGGCGGCGGTCTGGACGAAGCGCGCCCGATGTCGAGCGTGATCAAGACCATCAGCGGCAACTAACGAGCCGCCAATAAAATAGCCGGCCGCGCGAGACCCGCGCAGCCGGCTTTTTCTTTGCCCGTTTATCGCCGCGAGGCGCGCGCGGCGAATTGCTCCGACCCGCAATATTCGCCGGCGTATCGCTCGGCTATTTGCTGGATCTGGGCGCCGTAGGCGCTGTGATTGCTGCCGGTCCAGATCTGCGCGAGATCGTCGAACGTCACCGGATGATGCAGCTTGTGCAACGCGTACTGCACGTCGGCCTGCACCTGGCGCGTGCGCTGCGCGACCGGATTTGGGACCGGCGTCAGCGAATACATCAACACATGCTGGAGATGCGCGAGGACGCCGGTCTGCACGTCCTTGAACTTCTCACCCGGCCGGCCTGAAATCGCGGCCCCGACACCGGCAAAATTATTGTCCTGCGGCGTCACCGACGCGGGCGTTCCGTTGGGCCGGCGGAATGTCAGGTAATTGGTTTCCAGCAGCATCTGAAAGAAGGCGTAGTCCCAGCGCACGGCCACACACTTGTCCGGCGCGCGCGACACGCAGTTGCCGACTCGTTGATAAACGCTGGCGATGTGGTCGAAGCGCGGGTCGATCGTGCGCGCGGGGCGGAAGTGGGCATTGCGCGCCTGCACGAATTTCATCAGCGAGGCCGGCGCGACGCATTTCGGGACGGGATTGTCCGCGCTGGCCAGAATACGCGGCAATTCGCTGGCCCGGCCCGCGCACGGCAATAGCAGGAGCGCGAGCAAAAACACGCGGTACAACATCAACGCCCACCCACACTTGACGGGCTAATAAAACCGACAGGAGTTAATTTTTCGGTCTATGCCGGCGAGGCGCAAAACCCGCCTGCTGCCTGCGTTCTCGCGGGCTTAGTGAGGGTGTAGAAGTGCGCGCGGGCGCCGCTAAAAAGCGCCGGCTGGCGTCCTGTGGGTAGACCTATAGGTCGTACTTCTGGTCTTACTTCCGACCCTTGGCCTTGACCGGCGCGCGCATTGCTTCCTCAGCAACGCCGAACAGGCCTGCCCAGACGATCAACGGGAAAAAGAACAAGAACGGCATTTTTGTTGTCTCGCGTTTCGGTTCGCAGAGGAAACGCGCAGGGTCCGCCGGGGTTCTCGGCCTCACGGGAACTTGTTGACAGGCGATGGAGCGGGCGATGGGAATCGAACCCACGTATGCAGCTTGGGAAGCTGCCGTTCTACCATTGAACTACGCCCGCGCGCGGCTCGACAATCGCCGCTGTATGCCGAGGAATTATAGATCGAAAGCATCGCAAAAGCAGCGCGTGCCTTCGGTCCGCCGGTCAGTCGGCGATAGTCGCCGATGGCCCTCCGCCCTCATTCGACGGGAATTTGTAAGACCCGAAGCGCAAGATCAAGACCGCCAGCGACAGAAGAAGGATGGCGCCGGCCACGATGATGAGGTCGGTGCCGGTCTTGTGCTCCGCGCTGACGATTTCGATCAGCACGCGCCCGAGCGCGGTGATGGCGATGTAGATCAGGTACCGGACCGGCAGCCGCGTGGTCTTGAAATAAATGCCGATCATGGCGCCGATCTCCAGATAGATGAACAGGAGAAGGATATCCTGTAGGTCGGCGCGTCCACGGGCAACCATGCCGTAAAAGGCTGCGATTGCCGACCAGACCGTGGTTCCACCGATTGCGAACAGCGCGAGATGGTGGAACGCATCGACCAGCAATGTGCCGACCGCGTCGGCGAGCGATTTCATGTGGCGGTGCAGAGCGAGCGCCGATCGTGTCACTGAGCTTTTCGAATTCGCCATGGCTGCACCCCGTTCAGCAGGATTGGCCCCTCATGCCTTGAAATGCTTGGAGAGCTTCAGGCTCTGCGCCTGATAGTTCGAGCCGATGCCCTGGCCGTATAATTTTTCCGGCCGCGCCAGCATTTTCTCGTAAACCAGCCGGCCGACGATCTGCCCATGTTCGAGGATGAACGGCACCTCGCGCGAGCGCACTTCCAGCACCGCGCGCGCGCCTTTGCCGCCGGCGCCGGCATAGCCGAAGCCGGGATCGAAGAAGCCGGCATAGTGCACGCGGAATTCGCCGACCAGCGGATCGAACGGCACCATCTCGGCGGCGTAATCGGGCGGTACCTGCACCGCTTCCTTGGAAGCAAGAATGTAGAACTCGTTGGGATCGAGGATCAGGCTCTTGGCCGGGCGGGCCATCATCGGCTCCCAGTCGTCGAGCATCGCGTAACCGCCGCGGCGATCGACGTCGATCAAGCCGGTGTGGCGCTGGGCGCGATAGCCGACGAGTCCGCCGGGTCCGAGCCCGGACAGATCGACCCCGACCGAAACGCCGTCAGCAAGGCTTGCCTCGTCGGCATCGACCAACCGCTCGCGCGCATGCAGTGCGCGCAAGCTTTGCGCGTCCAACTGCGCG
>JBAUHH010000168.1:0-1934 GCA_049680165.1 Pseudolabrys sp. | reverse complement strand
ACCTCGACCTTGGTGAAGCGCGCGCCCTCCATGGCCGGCACCAGGCCGCGTCGTACGGTTTCGACTTCGGGGAGTTCGGGCATGGCTGAAACGATCCGTAACGCTATGTAACGATAAGACCGAAGAAGCCGAGGTCAAAGCCGACGAACGCGATGACAAAGGGGGTGGCGCCGGCAACGAGCGCCGCCCCCTTCTGGAAGCCGAAAGTACGAGGCGTTCTTAGATGGAGAAATTGCAATGCTGGCAACAGGCGCAGAAATTATTGACGCGTCATCGTTCCTCGGACGTTACAACCATTGCCATTGGACGTGTCGATACCGAGAAAATCGACTTGATGGGCAATCCCACCGACGATGTTTGAATAAACAGCATCGAATGTTTTGCCGTTCAGAAACGGCAAAATTATTTGATTGGCCATCACTGAATAATTTCCTGTGCCCCCTTCCGTGGTCCGCTGCATGTGTCCCGGGTTGCTCGATGCAATCAAATTGCCGGTCACATTGATGGTCGTCCCCTTCGCTGTGCCGGTGGTCGCGGTTTTAGGCGTCATGACCATCGTGCCGATGGTCTCCATCAGATTACCGGCGTTAGATATTGTGATCTTACCGCTAGCAACGGTGGCCTTCGCCTGACAATTCTGAGTCATCGATACAGAATACGTACCGGACACATGCGGGACAGCGGCCTGAGCCGTTCCCAACTGGACAGTGAGCAGCAAACCCCCGCACAGCAGCACGCCATTAAAGCGATTGGTCATAATAATTCCCCCAGCGCATGTCGCCCCGGCAATAGGCTATCAGGGCGGGGCTTCAATGTCCTGGCCGAACCTTCAAAGTCGGCAGAATTGAAGCAACGCGGCGCAATTATTGATCTTGAAGTGATGGCGATCCGGCTGGCGCAGACGCCGGTCGCGCACCTCGACTTTCTCGAAGCGCGCGCCTTCCATCGCCGGCTGAAGGCCGCGCCGTACCGTTTCGACTTCGGGAAGTTCGGGCATTCGCACCTCATCCTGAGGAGCCCGCGCAGCGGGCGTCTCGAAGGATGGGGTACGCCCCCGTCACGGTTCGAGACGGCGCTTCGCGCCTCCTCACCATGAGGGCTAGCGCTCGGCGTCTCCACATTGTCATTGCCGGGCTTGACCCGGCAATCCATACAGCCGTGCAGTCCGGAAGAGCAGAATGGATCACCGGGTCTCGGCGCGGAGCCTGTCATCGGGCCGCGCCTTGCGCGGACCCGTTGGCGCCGGCCCGGTGATGACGGGGAGTGTGTGCCGCGCTATGGTCCTGCCCGCAAAGGACTATTGGCGATGGTACGGACCGGCGGCGACACCCATTTCGGCGAGCGCAGCGTGCCCCTCGAGGACAAGCAGGGGCTGGTGGACGACGTGTTCCATTCGGTGGCGCGCCGCTACGACCTGATGAACGACCTGATGTCGGGCGGCCTGCACCGCGCCTGGAAGGACGCGCTGGTGACCGCGGTCAATCCGCCGCGCTCCGGCAAGGCCTTCGCGCTGCTCGACCTTGCCGGCGGCACCGGCGACATCGCCTTGCGCGTGGCGCAAGCCGGCGGCTCCGGCACGCATGTCACCGTCTGCGACGTCAACGACGAGATGCTCGGCGTCGGCCGCGAGCGCGCGCACGAACAGGGCCGCGACGACACGGTGACGTTCGAGCAAGGCAATGCCGAACATCTTGCCTATCCCGACCGCAGCTTCGATTGCGTCACCATCGCGTTTGGCATCCGCAATGTGCCGCGCATCGACGCGGCGCTGAAGGAAGCGCATCGCGTTTTGAAAATCGGCGGACGCTTTCTCTGCCTGGAATTTTCGTCCGTCGACGTGCCCGGCCTCGACAAGCTCTATGAGCTTTATTCCTTCAACGTCATCCCGGCGATCGGCAGCAAGGTCACCGGCGATCGCGAGGCCTATCGATATC
>JBAUHH010000167.1:0-2754 GCA_049680165.1 Pseudolabrys sp. | reverse complement strand
CGCCGGGCCTTTCGCCCGGCGATTTTGTTTTGGGGGCAGGGCGTCGAACGCGGCTTTCGTCCGAACAGCTTCAGCACGAAATCATGCGGCGGCGTTGCGACGCGCTCGATCACGCGTTCGATTGCTTCGTCGCTCATCCGCGTGCGCGGCCAGCGGTAGATCAGCGCATAACCAAGCCAAACGATAAGAAAGGTGAACACGCCGGCGAATATGGCGTCGGTAAAGAAATGCCCGCCGGCGATGATGCGCAGCGCGCTCATGCCGGCGGTGAGCGCCAGCGCGCCGCCATAGGCCAACGCGCGCCATTGCGGCGGCGCGAGCGCTGCCGGCGCCATCGTCCACATCGCGCCGGAAATGTCGCCCGAAACGAACGAGCAATTGCCCGGACACGCGCCGCGCGGATCCCACCAGGCGACGAACTTGTACGGGCCACCGAACTGCGTGACCTCGACGGGACGCGGGCGACCCCAATGATCCTTCAGGACGGCGTTGACCAAAAGGCCGGGCCCGAGCGCCAGCGTTGTCATCAGGAAGACGATCGCGCGCGCGGAGACGAGCAGCTTGCGCCGCGGTGAAAAAAGTTTCAGCACCAGCGCGATCACCGCCGGCGCGATCAGGACACCGCCGAGCCAGACGCCGATGTCGCGCGCGATCATCACCGGCGGATAAAACCGCATGGCGAAAACGTTGTGGCGGGAATCGACGATCTGGTGGAACGGCTGCGAAATGCGCAGGTCGAGCTCCGGATAAAGCCCGAACACGACGCCGACGACGACGGCGATGGCGAGCGCGATCAGCAGACCGGTGCGATTCATGGTGTGCCGGTCTATCCGACCCGGAGCATCGAGGAAAGTCAGCTTCGCTTGCGCCATGCGCCGGCGCGCCGGCCGGCAATCAGCCAATACGTGCAGCCGAAGACAATCCCCGCGGCGACGGCGATCTCGCCCTCGCGCGAGATCGGCGGCGGCGCACGGTCGATCGACTCATCGTAAGTCCAGGCAAAGCCTGCACCGTAATAGCCGAGCAACGTAATGATCGCGCCCGCCGCTGCATAGGCCAGCACCGAACGGATCGAAAACGCCTCCGCCAGAACGACACCGATCAGCGTGGGCAGAAAGCCCGCAATGATAGCGACGCCGGTACCGAACGCCGCGATGCCCCAGAAGAACGCGTGCTCGAGCGGATCGCTGCCGAGCAGGCGCAATTCCATAATGACCAGAGCGATTGCCGTCACGATCGCGGAAGCCACGACCGCCATCATCAAGGCGAACAGGATCACGACGATGCGGCCGAGGATCGCCATCAGCTTCTTTCTTTGCGCATGATCTTGGCCGAAAGCCGGTTCCCATCCCCGATCGGTGTCGAGGACATGCTTTTCGGGATCATGCGCTAGTCCGTCATCGCCATGGCACGCAGCGCCATGCGCTCGCGCGCCGACAATTTCTCGGTCGCGCTCTTGAGCTGGCCGCAGGCGGCGAGGATATCGCGCCCGCGCGGCGTGCGCACCGGCGAGGCATAGCCGGCGTCGAACACGACAGCTGAGAATTCCTCGATCTGCTCCCAGTCGGAGCATTCGTATTTCGTGCCCGGCCAGGGATTGAACGGAATAAGATTGATCTTGGCCGGAATGCCCTTGAGCAATCGTATCAGCGCCTTGGCATCCTCGATCGTGTCGTTGACGCCCTTGAGCATCACATATTCGAAGGTGATGCGCCGCGCGTTGGACGCTCCCGGATAGTTGCGGCAGGCCTCCAGCAATTCCTCGATCGGATATTTGCGGTTGAGTGGAACGAGCTCGTTGCGCAGCTCGTCGCGCACCGCATGCAAGGAAACCGCCAGCATGCAGCCGATCTCGGTACCGGTGCGCTCGATGTTCGGCACTACGCCCGAGGTCGACAGCGTGATGCGCCGCTTGGAAATACCGATGCCCTCGTTGTCGGCCACGATCAACAACGCATCGCGCACAGCCTCGAAATTGTAGAGCGGCTCTCCCATGCCCATCATCACGACATTGGTGATGCAACGGTCGCCCGCCGGAATCACGCCGTCGGTTGGGCGCGTACCGCCCGGCCATTCTCCCAATCGGTCGCGCGCGACCATGATTTGGCCGACGATCTCGCCGGCGGTGAGATTGCGCACCAGCCGCTGCGTGCCGGTATGGCAGAACGAACAGTTGAGCGTGCAGCCGACCTGGCTCGACACGCACAAGGTGCCACGCTCGGCGTCGGGAATGTAAACGGTTTCGACTTCGTGCGGGCGCTCGCCCGGCGTCTCGCCGGGCAGCCGCAGCAGCCATTTGCGCGTGCCATCGACGGAAACCTGCTCGACCACGACCTCGGGCCGCGCCAGCGTGAAATGCTCGGCGAGGCTCGCGCGCAATTCCTTCGACACGCTGGTCATCGCTTCGAAATCGGTCACGCCGCGAAAGTAGATCCAGTGCCAAAGCTGCTGCGCGCGCATCTTGCGGGCGCGCTCTGGCACACCAATGCCGCCGAGCGCGTCGGCCAACGCCGCGCGAGAGAGTCCGACCAGCGAAGGCTTCGCCGGCGCGACATAACGCTCGAGCGGCGTTTTTTCGATGGAGGCAGCCCCAGACGCATCCTGTATGGCGATCATTGTCATCAGCGATTCAATCTATCACGGGTGCGGCCCGGAGCGCGCTTGCCCTCTCCCCTTGTGGGAGAGGGCGGCGAGCGCGGAGCGTGAGCGAAGCGCGAGCCGGGTGAGGGGTCAGCGCGTCAGTTGAAGTGCCGA
>JBAUHH010000166.1:0-5417 GCA_049680165.1 Pseudolabrys sp. | reverse complement strand
CCCCTTGGGGGAGAGGGTTGGGGTGAGGGGCTAGCTGACTCAGCTTTTTTCTCGGGCGCTTTCGCAGGCGCCGCCTTTGCAGTCGATGCCGCCGCTTTCACGTCCTCGCCTTCGCCGGCGAGCACGGCGATGACGGAATTGACCGCCACGTCCTGCGTGCCTTCCGGCACCACGATCTTGGCGAGCGTGCCCTCATCGACCGCCTCGTATTCCATCGTGGCCTTGTCGGTCTCGATCTCGGCGATGACGTCGCCGGACTTGACCTTGTCGCCTTCCTTCTTGAGCCACTTGGCGAGGTTGCCCTTCTCCATCGTGGGCGACAGCGCCGGCATGAGGATGTTGGTGGGCATCGCGCCGCCTTACCGGTAGCAAACGGCTTTCGCCGCCTCGACCACCTCGGCGACTGACGGCAGCGCGAGCTTCTCGAGATTGGCGGCGTAGGGCATCGGCACGTCCTTGCCGGCAACGCGCGTGACCGGCGCGTCAAGATAATCGAACGCCATTTCCATGATGCGCGCGGCGATCTCGGCGCCGACGCCGGATTGCGCCCAGCCTTCTTCCACCGTTACCGCGCGGCCGGTCTTCTGCACCGAGGCGATGATCGTGTCGGTGTCCATCGGCTTGAGTGTGCGCAGGTCGATGACTTCGGCGTCGATGCCCTCGCCTGCAAGTTCTTCCGCCGCTTTGAGCGCGTAGGTCATGCCCATCGACCAGGCGACGATAGTCACGTCGTTGCCGGCGCGCGCGATCCTGGCCTTGCCAATCGGCAAAACAAAATCGTCAAGTTTCGGCACCGGCGAGGAATGGCCGTAGAGCATTTCGTTTTCCAGGAACATGATCGGGTTGGGATCGCGGATCGCCGCTTTCAACAATCCCTTCGCATCTGCCGCGGTCGACGGCGCGATCACCTTCAATCCCGGAATGTGCGAGTACCAGGCCGAATAATCCTGGCTGTGTTGGGCCGCGACGCGCGCGGCGGCGCCGTTCGGGCCGCGGAACACGATCGAGCAGCCCATCTGTCCGCCGGACATGTACAAAGTCTTGGCGGCGGAATTGATGATCTGGTCCATCGCCTGCATGGCGAAATTGAAGGTCATGAACTCGACGATCGGCTTTAGCCCTGCGAGCGCCGCGCCGACGCCGAGGCCCGCAAAGCCATGCTCGGTGATCGGCGTGTCGATGACGCGCTTGGGCCCGAACTCCTGCAGCAATCCTTGCGTGACCTTGTAGGCGCCCTGATATTCGGCGACCTCCTCGCCCATCACGAACACATCCTTGTCGCGCCGCATCTCCTCGGCCATCGCGTCACGCAAGGCTTCGCGCATGGTCATTGTGACCATTTCAGTGCCTTCGGGAATGTCGGGATCGGCGGCGACTTTGGCTTCGGGCGCTTGCGGCGCTTTTTGTTCTTTTTTGGGAGCCGGCGTTGCCGGCGCCTTGGTATCTTTCTTTTCGGGTTTGGCGGGCGGCGCCGACTCGGCGGCTTTCTGGAGTTGCGAGGGTTTGGCGTCCTTGATCGCGGACTTGTCTTCGCCTTCGCCGAGGATCACCGCGATCGGCGTATTCACCGCGACGTCGGCGGTGCCTTCCGGCACAAGAATCTTGCCGAGTGTGCCTTCATCGGCGGCCTCGACTTCCATGGTCGCCTTGTCGGTCTCGATCTCGGCGATGATGTCGCCGGATTTGACCGTGTCGCCCTCTTTCTTGAGCCACTTGGCGAGGTTGCCCTTCTCCATCGTGGGCGACAACGCGGGCATCAGCACTTCGGTCGGCATGGGTGATGTCTACTCGGACCGGGACAAGGGAAACGCGGCGCTCAGCGGTAAACGTCGGAGTAAAGCTCCGACGTATCCGGTTCGGGATCGTTGGTGGCGAATTCGGCGGCTTCATTGATCTGGTCGCGCACCTGCGCGTCGATTTTCTTCACCTGCTCCTCGGTGGCGAATTTCTTTTCCAGAATGCGGTGGCGCGCCTGCTCGATCGGATCGTGGGTCGAGCGCACCTTCTCGACTTCCTCGCGCGTGCGGTACTTGGCTGGGTCCGACATCGAATGGCCGCGATAGCGGTAAGTGAGCATCTCGAGAATATAGGGGCCCTTGCCGTCGCGGCACCATTTAACCGCCTTCTCGCCGGCGGCTTTGACGGCGCGCACGTCCATGCCGTCCACCTGTTCGCCCGGAATATTGAAGGACAGGCCGCGGCGCGACAAATTGGTCTCGGCCGATGAGCGCGTGATCGCCGTGCCCATGGCGTAGCGGTTGTTCTCGATCACATAGACGACCGGCAGCTTCCAGAGCTCCGCCATGTTGAAACTCTCGTAGACCTGGCCCTGGTTGGCGGCGCCGTCGCCGAAATAAGTCAGGCACACATTGTCGTTGCCGCGGTAGATGTTGGCGAAGGCGAGCCCCGTGCCAATCGGCACCTGGGCGCCGACAATGCCGTGGCCGCCGTAAAAGCCCTCCTTCACCGAGAACATGTGCATGGAGCCGCCCTTGCCCTTGGAATAGCCGTGAGTGCGGCCGGTCAGCTCTGCCATCACGCCTTTCGGGTCCATGCCGCAGGCCAGCATATGGCCATGGTCGCGGTAGCCTGTGATGACTTCGTCGCCCTTCTTCAGGGTCATTTGCATGCCGACGACCACCGCCTCCTGGCCGATATAGAGGTGACAGAAGCCGCCGATCAGACCCATGCCGTACATCTGGCCGGCCTTTTCCTCGAAGCGGCGGATGGTCAGCATCCGCTGATAGGCGGCAAGATCCTGCTCTTTGCTGAAATCGGGGACCGGCTTGTCGGTTACGGGCCCTGGCTCGGCTTCGGCCATTGGTTTTTTCTCGGCGACGGCCATGGCACTCCTTGCGCTGGCTGGGCGTAACTTAAGCTGTGGGGCGTCGAAGGCCTTTAAAACCCCATAGCTTAAATCGCCGCGGGGCGGAAGCGCAGGTCTTCCCCGCATACTTGCAAGCCGGCGCCCAAGGATTTGAGCCGAAAGGTGAAATGTCGGACCGGTGGATAACGGCGGGAGGCCGCGCCTAGTTCCTAGCGGGCGCGCAGAAGCAGCGTCAGGTCGCGGGGGTCGGTGACGCCCAGAAGCGCACGCGCGCGCTCGTCCAGCATGTCGGGGTCGAGCTTGTCGGAGCGCAACAGCGCGACCCGCCGCTCCCATACCGCGCGCTCGCCCTTGAGCCCGGCAAGCTCGGTTTGCATCGTCGCCATTTGCTGGTCGAGGTCCTGCTGCGCGCGCAGGCCGTGATTGCCGGTGAAGGCATTCACGGCGAAATAGCCGATGAACAGCACCGCCAGCGTATAGAGCGCGAGCGCTGTCAGAATCGTTCGGCGACGCCGGTGGGTGACCATGCGCGGAGACTGACAGGGCGCTGTTAAAGCGGATTTAACGGCCGCGCGGCGCTCAATAGACGCCGCGGGCGCGCAGTTCGTTGAGGAGGAAATTGCCGACCCGCTTGCTCCGGTTGCGCAGCAGGCGCAACAGCCCGGCATCGACGAAATACGTGAGCAGGATGGAGTCGCGCGTCTTCACCCGGTTATGCACCGGATCGGCCGAATGCCAAGTGTCGGTTCCAACCGCGAAGGCGTAACCCGTGTTGGGCGCGAACCGCATCTGCGTCGTCTTCGGCATGCTGCCGTCGGGAAGCTTCTCGTGGAAGATGGTGCCGATGTCGGTGTTGGCGTCGTCGCGCGGCAGATAAAGCTGGACGGTAATGCCCTTCCAGCGCGTGTCGGTGTGCGGCGGAATGAGATAGCCGGGAATGTCGCGCGTCAGAATCGGGATCGGGTACATGCCGACATTGGCGAACTCGGCTCCGAAGCGTTTTTCCAATCCGGGCGCCAGCCGGCGGATGAAGGCGGCCTTGACCGTGTCCGAGCAGAGCGCGCGGCCCACCACGTCCCATAGCGCGCGTTTTTCTGTCGGCAGATTGCGGATGTATTCCGGAAACAGATCGATCTTCACGCGGGTATGCGTTCCGTCGGTGAGATCGTGTCCCTTGCTGCGCCCGTGCATCGGCCGGTAGTCGGCCGCTTCCGGCATCAGCGTGAGGATGGAGCTATAGACGTCGTCCGGAAACACGCGGTCGAATTCGAGATGGAAGAACGGCTTTTCAACCGCGCGCGCTTCGTCAACGGATGACGCAATGAATGTGCCGAGGCGCTCGACAGCGCGGCGCCGGTCCATAATGCTCAAGCCGAGGTGCTGGTCCATTTCTCTTTGCGCCGCCCGATTGAACCCCTGCGCTTCACAATTTCCCGCCATTCGGCCGGTTTCGCAAGGCGCGCCCGTGCATAACGGAACCGCCAATCAGGCATGCGCTTTGAGCACCGAGCGTCCGGCATATTTGGCCTGGGGCCCGAGTTCCTCTTCGATGCGCAATAATTGATTGTATTTCGCGGTTCGGTCGGAACGGGCAAGCGATCCGGTCTTGATCTGCCCGCAATTGGTGGCGACCGCGAGGTCGGCGATCGTGGAATCCTCGGTCTCGCCGGAGCGGTGCGACATAACCGCCGAGTAGCCCGCCTTGTGCGCCATTTCGACGGCGGCGAGCGTCTCGGTGAGCGTGCCGATCTGGTTGACCTTGATCAGGATCGAATTGGCGAGGCCGCGCTTGATGCCGTCGGCGAGCCGCGTCACGTTGGTGACGAACAGATCGTCGCCGACGAGCTGGCATTTCGCGCCAATGAGATCGGTCACCGCCTTCCAGCCTTCGAAATCGTCTTCGGCCATGCCGTCCTCGATCGAGACGATCGGATAATTCGCGACCAGGCTGGCGAGATATTTCGCCTGCTCCTGCCTGGAGCGCGTCTTGTTCTCGCCACCGTAAACGTAAGAGCCGTTCTTGTAGAATTCGCTCGCGGCCGGATCGAGCGCGATCATCACGTCGCCGCCTGCCTTGTAACCGGCCTGCCCGATCGCCTTGACCACGAAATCGAGCGCGGCTTCGGCGGACGGCAGGTTGGGCGCAAAGCCGCCTTCGTCGCCAACATTGGTGTTGTGGCCGGCGGCTTTCAACGCGGACTTCAGCGTGTGGAATATTTCCGCGCCGGCGCGCAACGCCTCGGCAAAGGTCGGCGCGCCGACCGGCATGATCATGAATTCCTGGAAGTCGATCGGGTTGTCGGCATGCACGCCGCCATTGAGAATGTTCATCATCGGCACCGGCAGCAGCCGCGCCGCGGTGCCGCCGACATAACGGTAGAGCGGCGCCTTGCGCGCAGCGGCGGCCGCCTTCGCGACCGCGAGCGACACGCCGAGGATCGCATTGGCGCCGAGCCGGGCCTTGTTGGGCGTGCCGTCGAGCGCGATCATCGCCAGGTCGATCTCGCGCTGGTCCTCGGCATCGAGCCCGAGCAGCGTGTCCGAGATCGCTCCGTTGACCGCCTCGACCGCCTTGAGGACGCCCTTGCCC
>JBAUHH010000165.1:0-2804 GCA_049680165.1 Pseudolabrys sp. | reverse complement strand
AATCCGAAGCTCATTAAGGCGTTCGTCGCCGCGCTCGGTGAGGCGATGAAGGAAATCAAGGACGATCCGGCCGCCGCGGCGGCGCTTTGGGTGAAAGCCGACAGATCGAAACTGCCGGTGGAAGAAGCGCTGCGCATCATCAAGCTTCCGGAAAACAAGTGGACCATGACGCCGGAGAAGACCATGGTCTTCGCCGACTACATGAGCCGCGTCGGCATGGTTCCGGTGAAGCCGGCGAGCTGGAAGGACATGTTCTTCGACAGCATCCACAACCTCCCCGGCAGCTGACGGCGGAATTGGACCGCCGCATGACACAAGTGCTGCTCGAAGGAAAAGGCGTTACGCTCCAGTACAAGACGCCGCGCCATCTGGTGACGGCGACGTACCGGGTCGGCTTTTCCGTGCATCAGGGCGACCGTTACGTGATCCTCGGCCCGTCCGGTTGCGGCAAGTCCACGCTGCTCAAGGCGGTCGGCGGCTTCATGGACCCGGTCGAAGGCACCATCCGCATCCGCGGGCGTGAGATCGAGGCACCGGGCCCCGACCGGATGATGGTGTTTCAGGAGTTCGAGCAGTTGATGCCCTGGAAAACAGTTTTCCAGAACGTGCTGTTCCCGATGAAGGTGACGAAGAAGTTTTCGGCGGCGGAAGCGACGGCGCGAGCCAATGCCGTGGTCGAGAAGGTCGGCCTCACCGAATTCCGCGACATCTATCCGCACATGTTGTCGGGCGGCATGAAGATGCGCGTCGCCATCGCGCGCGCGATGGCGCTCGAGCCGGACATCCTGCTGATGGACGAGCCGTTCGCGGCGCTCGATGCGCTGACGCGGCGCGCGATGCAGCAGGAATTGCTCTCGTTGTGGGATCAGTTGCGCTTCACCGTGATGTTCGTGACACACTCCATTGAAGAGGCGATCCTGATCGGCTCGCGCATTTTGGTGCTGTCGCCGCATCCCGGCCGTGTGCGCGCCGAGCTCAACACCGGCGATCTCAACTTCGGCAACATCGACAAGGCCGAATTCGGCGCAATGTCGAAACGAATCCATCAATTGCTGTTCGGCGAAGGTGGGATGCACGTCCACTCCGCCGAGGAAACGCACGCGTGACCGAAACCGCGCCAAACATTTCCAGCGCCGCCCGGCCGGAATTCGTCAACGAGACGATCGATTCCGGATTGATCGGCGACGTCGAGCGTCCGCTTACCTTCACCGAGCGCATCGTCAACAACGAGATCGCGCAGCGACTGGCGATCCTCGTCGTTCTGATCGTCATCTGGGAAATCTATGCGCGATGGCTCAACAACTCGCTGCTGTTCCCGACCTTCACCGAAACTGTGCGCACATTCTGGCACGACATAAGCAACGGCGTGCTGGTCGACCGCACGGTGACGTCGCTGCGCACGCTCGCCATCGGCTACGCCGCGGGCCTGGTGCTGGCGGGCGTGTTCACCACTTTCGCGGTCGCCAGCGGCATCGGCACCCGCATCCTCTCGACGCTGACCGCCATGTTCAATCCGCTGCCGGCAATCGCGCTGTTGCCGCTGGCGCTGATCTGGTTCGGTCTCGGCACGCCATCTCTCGTCTTCGTCATCATCCACTCCGTGCTGTGGGCGGTGGCGCTCAACACCCTGATCGGTTTCCGCAGCGTGCCGGAAACGCTGCGCATGAGCGGCCGCAATGTGGGCCTGAAAGGCGCGCGATACGTCGGGCTTATTCTGATTCCGGCGGCCTTCCCGTCGATCCTCGCCGGCATGAAGATCGGCTGGGCCTTCGCCTGGCGCACGCTGGTTGCCGCCGAGCTTGTGTTCGGCGTGTCGTCGCGCTCGGGCGGCATCGGCTGGTACATTTTCGAGGCGCGCAACGACCTCGACACCGCGACGGTGTTTTCCGGCCTGCTCACCGTCATCCTCATTGGCCTTCTGGTCGAATCCGTTATCTTCCGCACCATCGAAGCGCGCACGGTCAATCTGTGGGGCATGCAGCGATGACGGCCGCGACGCTCGGCGTCGATATCTGGCGCGGCACGGAAACCGGCAGCTTCCAGCCGTTTGAGATTCCGCGCCGCGAGCATCAGACCGTGCTCGACGTGGTGACCGAAATCCAGCGCGAGCACGACGCCACGCTTTCCTACCGTTTCGCCTGCCGCGTCGGCATGTGCGGCTCCTGCGCCATGGTGGTGAACGGCCGCCCGCGCTGGACTTGCCGCACACGCGTCAACGAAGTCGCCGGCGACGGCGGCAGGCTGCGCCTCGAGCCGCTGCGCAATTTCACGGTCGTCAAGGACCTCGCGGTCGAGATGACCGACTTCTTCGACAAATGGCAAAAAGCGCACGGCTACTTCGAGCCGGGATCTGCGCCGGAAAAGGATTTTGCCGTGGTGCCGCCGGCGACGCCCGAGCGCAAGGCTGCCGACGCCGGCATCGAGTGCATCGGCTGCGGTGTCTGTTATTCAGCCTGCGACGTGGTGGCGTGGGACAAGGATTATCTCGGCCCCGCCGCGCTCAACCGCTCGTGGACGCTGGTCAACGACGTGCGCGACAAGGGCAACGCGGCGCGCGTCGACGCCGTTTCGCATAGCTCCGGCTGCCAAGCCTGCCACACGCACATGAGCTGCACCAAGTTCTGCCCGAAGGCGATCGCTCCGACCTATTCGATCGCAGGCTTGAAGCGCGCGGTGCTCAAGCGCACTTTTTTCTTCACCTCTCCCCTTGGGGGAGAGGTCGACGCGCGAAGCGCGCCGTGTGAGGGGGATCATGTCGCTCGATAGGTCTGCACCCCCTCACCCCAACCCTCTCCCCCAAGGGG
>JBAUHH010000164.1:0-2242 GCA_049680165.1 Pseudolabrys sp. | reverse complement strand
AATTGAAACCAACGCTCGAAACGAAACGTCTGCGCGGATTGTTTTTGGCCGGACAGATTAACGGCACGACGGGCTACGAAGAGGCTGCGGCACAGGGACTTCTTGCAGGCCTTAATGCGGCATCGCGCGCCGGCGAAGGCGGTGAAATTACTTTCGATCGCGCGCAAGCTTATATCGGCGTGATGATCGACGATCTCGTCACGCGCGGCGTCACCGAGCCGTATCGCATGTTTACATCGCGCGCAGAATATCGTTTGGCATTGCGCGCCGACAACGCGGACCAGCGCCTGACTGCGAAAGGAATCGCGATCGGATGCGTCGGCGCCGAGCGCGCAAAACTTTTCGCTGCGAAAAATTCGGCGCTCACTGATGCACGCGCATTTGCAAAATCAGTTTCCGTTACGCCGAAAGAAGCGGAACGTCACGGCATCGCGCTCAACAAAGATGGGCAACGCCGTACGGCATTCGAATTGCTCTCGTATCCGAACGTCGCAATTTCGGATCTCGCAAAAATCTGGCCACGCTTTGTTGAGCTCGCGCCGAACATCGCGGTGCAGATCGAAATCGACGCGAAGTACGACGTCTATCTTTCGCGCCAGGCGGCGGACGTTGCCGCGTATCGGCGCGACGAGAGTTTCGAATTGCCTGGCGAACTTGATTACGCGGCACTGCCGGGACTGTCGAACGAAGTGAAGCAGAAACTGCAAACGCATCGGCCGCGCACGATCGGGCAGGCCGGTAGAATTGATGGGATCACGCCGGCGGCGCTGACATTGCTCGTTGCGTACGTGCGCCGTCGCGGAAAGAAAGCGGCGAGAACCGCTTGAGCAAGGCCGAGCAGCGCGATTTCGATGCCGACAAGAAGCACGCGCTCGCGCTCATTCCTGTTTCACGTGAAACGGAAAAGCGCCTCGTAAGCTTCGTAGAAGTGCTGTTGCTCTGGCAAAAAAAGACCAACCTCATCGCGTCTTCTACCGTTCCTCAGCTCTGGTCGCGCCACGTCGCCGATTCGCTCCAGCTCTTGGCGCTGGCGCCGGACGCCAAGCTCTGGGTCGACTTCGGCTCGGGCGGTGGATTTCCCGGTATCCCGATCGCCTGCGCGCTTGCAGACAAACCCGGCGCGACGGTCCATCTCGTTGAAAGCAACAGCAAAAAGGCCGCTTTTCTGCGCGAGGCGGTGAGGGCGGCCGGAGTGCCGGCGCAGGTGCACGCTGTGCGGATCGAGAATTTTGGGGAAAGCTTCGAAAAAAAGGTCGATGTGGTCACGGCGAGGGCTTTGGCGCCCCTGAAAATGCTTTGCGATCAAGCATTTAAGTTTCTCGTGCAGGGGGCTATAGGCATCTTCCCCAAGGGGCAAGATGTAGAGGTTGAATTGACCGAAGCCGCTAAATATTGGAATGTCCAAGCCACCAAAGTGCCCAGCCGGACGAGTCCGGATGGCTCACTCGTCGTTATCCACGGTCTCAATCCTCGTAGAAGCTCGTAAGCTCGCCAGTTAGTCGGCCATTGGACCACAAGAACATGGACAACACCCCGGACGAGAAAGCCGAGCATCCGACCGCCCCGCAGGTCGTGCCGTTCGCCAAGCCGGAAGCGGCTAGCGACCCGGCTGCGGTAGCGAAGCATGAGCCGATCCGCCCGCGTGTCCTGGCGGTCGCCAACCAGAAGGGCGGCGTCGGCAAGACCACGACGGCGATCAACCTCGGCACCGCGCTGGCGGCGATCGGCGAAACCGTCCTGGTGGTCGACCTCGATCCGCAGGGCAACGCCTCGACGGGGCTCGGCATCGAGCGGCGCGCTCGGCGCACCTCGACCTACGACGTCCTCGCCAGCGCCGTGCCGATGCGTAACGCGGTACTGCCGACCGCGGTGCCGCGCCTGTTCATCGCGCCCTCCACGCTCGACCTCTCCGGCCTCGAGCTCGAAATCGGCCAAGCGCGCGATCGCGCCTTCCGCCTGCGCACGTCGCTGCTCGCGCTCAACGTCGGCGCGCGCGAAGCCGACTTCACCTACGTGTTGGTCGATTGCCCGCCGTCGCTCAACCTGCTCACCATCAACGCGATGGCGGCCGCGCACGCGATCCTCGTGCCGCTGCAATGCGAATTCTTCGCGCTCGAAGGCCTGTCGCAATTGCTCAAGACCGTCGAGCAGGTGAAGACCAGCCTCAATCCGGATCTGTCGATCCACGGCATCGTGCTCACGATGTTCGATGCGCGCAACAATCTCTCCAACCAGGTGGTCG
>JBAUHH010000163.1:0-12219 GCA_049680165.1 Pseudolabrys sp. | reverse complement strand
CACCGCGGGCTGCGCGCCTCGTTCGTCGCATGGTACGGGCCGGTATTCTGGCCCTACGCCTATTCAGACATTTTCGACTACACGTTCTGGCCCGGCGGCTATGACGACGGCTACTGGGCTTACGCCTACGACGACTTCCTCGACGGTGTGTTCTGGGGATCCGCAGGTCCGCCGGAAGCCTACGTCTATGCCGATGTTGCGCCGCGCGAGGCAGCGCCGCACCCGAGCCAGGCCGGCGTGGTGGAATTGTGCAAGGAGCCCGGCACCGGCGTCACTGCCTGGCCGTTCGAGGAAATCGAAAAGGCCGTTGCGCCGACGCCCGATCAGGAAGCGCTTCTCGTCAATTTAAGGGGTGCGGCGAAAAAAGCCGCCGACGTCTTCAAGGCGTCCTGCCCGTCCGAGAATGCCTATCCGGCGACGCCGCCGGGACGGCTGCGCGCGATGATGGCGCGGCTGCTGGCGACGCTGGATGCCGTGAAGACCGTGCGGCCGGAGCTCGAGAAATTCTACGGGTCGCTCAGCGACGAACAGAAAGCGAAGTTCAACGACATTGGGCCCAAGTCGCCGAGCAACGAGGCGAACACGGCCAGAGCATCGGGCGATAAAGCGAGCAACGGGCAGGCTTCCGGGGAGAACAACGCGTGCCAGCAGCCGAAGCCGGGCCTGAGTAACCTGCCGATCGAGCGGATCGAGAAGATCGTGAAGCCGACCGACAATCAGGAAGATGCGCTGAGCAACCTCGAGGAAGCGACGAACAAGGCCGTTGCCACGCTGCAAGCGGCCTGCCCCGACGAAATGCCGCTGACCCCGGTCGGCCGCATGGAGGCTATGGAAAGCCGCCTGCAAGCCATGCTTGACGCCGCCAAAACCGTCGAACATCCCCTCGACGAATTCTACAGTTCGCTGAGCGATGAGCAAAAAGCGCGCTTCAACAGACTTGGCCGCCAGCTCGCGCGCTCAAATTGAAAAATTCTGCCGAATAGAAATTTGCTTTTAAAGTTCAACACTTCGTCCTGCATGTTCCCACGCAAATTCCGCCAACGTGGCCGTAGCCATCATTTTGCCAAACTAATCCGTCCGGTCGCGCCGCACCAAGATTAGCCAGCCATGCTCGACCAGAATGATGTATAGCTGGTTCAAATGGAGTTGGTTGCGCCGGGCCGCATTGCGAATCTTGAAGGCTCGGCTCATCCCGCCCACGGGGGTTTATTTGGCATGCGAATTGTTTTCGTGATCGGCCGAATTTTGTTCGCTCTTTTTTTTGTCTTCGCCGGCGCTCAGAAGCTCACGGACATCGCCGGCACGTCGACGCTGATCGCGACGAAAATCGCGCTGCCTTCGGATCTCGCGGCATCGTCGGGCTATGTCGAGGCGGTGTTCGGCATGTCGACCGCACAATTTCTGGCAATCATGGCGGGGGCGACGGAGCTTGCCGCGGGCATCCTGATCGCGTTCAACGTCGCAATTCGGGCGGTCGCCGTCTTCCTCATCCTCTTCATTTTGGCCGGCACATATTACGTCCACGACTTCTGGAACATGACGGGCGAGGTGCGCGTGAATAATATTGCGCAAGCCATGGTCAATCTCTCCATTATCGGAGCACTCATGGTATTCATCGCTCTGGGCTCCTTGCCGCCGGGCGAATCGATAGAGTCCGGTACGAGTTAAAACCCGGCGCCGTTCTTGCGCCGGAATTTAGCTTTGCAGCGGCCTGTGAGCCGGTCAATTGTTGAGCCATCATGAGTCTTCGCCGCCGATTATCGCTTCTTGTCGCCATTGGCCTTACGCCGCCATTCCTGTTGACCGTGTTCAATACGGCGCGCTGGCAAATCCAGTTTGAAGACAATGCCCGCACCGACGCCGTGGCCGACGCGCGGCTGGTCGCAACCGAAGTCACGCAGATCATTGACGGCAGCCGGCAATTGCTGCTGGCCTTGAGCAAGTATCCGGCCAGCCCGAACAACGAAAGCGAGTGCACCTCGTATTTCAAATCGATCATTACGGAACTTCCAAGCTATCGCGCGGCGGCGATCATCGATTCGGAGGGCCGTTTTCATTGCTCGACAATTCCGATCCCGCCCGACCTCAACGTCACGGATCGCATCTATTTTCGTGAGCCGCTGGCGACCGGAAAATTCACCATTGGAACGCTCACCGAAGGTCGCGTCACGCATGCGACCTCGGTTCATCTGTCGCTACCCTACAAAGGACCGGAGGGCTCATTTTCCGGCGTTATCACGCTCATCCTGAACCCGGAGAAAATGGCGCGCGAGCTTGCTGCCCTGCCCTGGCACACCGGCCATCGTGTTATCGTGCTCGACCGGAAGGGTTCGATCGTTCTCTCCTTGCCCAAGGACGATCTAAAGGATGCCGAAATAATCGCGCGCGGAATTTTTCCGCGGCTTATCGTTCCGTCGTCGGACACGATCGAGACTGATGTAATCCCCGAACGTCCGCAAATTGTCGGCGTGGCGCCTGTGGGCGACGGACCGGGTACGCTGATGGCGCTCGTTACCGTCGACCGCAAGGCCGCTTTGGCGGAGGCCTGGAGCATCACGGCACGGAGCCTCGCGATCGGGCTGGTCACGATTTTGCTGGCCATAGCGTGCGTGTGGATCGCCACACACTACTTCATCATCCGGCCGATCCGGGCGGTCGTCGAAACCGCGCGGCGCCGCGAGCGCGGCGATACCGCCGTACGCTTTCCAGCAATGAACCAATTGTCGGAAATCGGTCAATTGAGCTCGTCGCTGTCGCAAATGTCGGACAAAGTCGACGAGTTGCTCAGCCAAAAAGCATTGCTGTTGCGCGAGCTTCAGCATCGCGTGATGAACAGCCTCAACCTGCTTTCCAGCGTTTTCGATATGCAGGGCCGGCAGCGTCAATCGACGCCCGAAACGCGCGCGCAGCTTGCCCGCGCGCGCGACCGCGTGGTCGCGATGGGGGCTGTGTACCGCCATCTTTATCAATCGAACGCGGTCGACGACGTCGAGATCGGCAGCCTGCTCAAGGCGATCTGCAAGGACAGCGAAAGCGCCTACGAAGGCCCGGTCAAGCTCAGTATCGAAGTCGAGACCGAAACGACGTTCATGTCCGGTACCAACGCGATGGCGCTGGCCATGCTGACGCATGAGCTGATCACCAATGCCGTCAAGCACGCATATTCCGAAGGCGAACTCGGCCCGATAAGTGTCAAGCTCAAGCATACGAGCGAAGGTGGGCTCGAATACCGGTTTGCCGATCACGGGCGTGGGCTGCCGGAAGATTTCAAGGTCGAGGCATCGGATTCGCTCGGCATGAAAATGATCGCGGCGACCGCCCGTCAGTTGAGCGGCACGCTCACGATCAATGGCCTGAATCCCGGAACCGAATTTGTGCTTTTGCTGCCGCCGGAGATTCAGCAGCAACCCAAAGTGTAATCGTTCCAATCTGGAACGGAATGACAGGGAAATACGCCTCGCTAGTGCGCCGTGTCGTTTTCATCCTTTAAAAAAACCGCGCGCCGCTCGCCGGACTCCGACGCTTTGGCCGCCAATTCTTCGCCGAGTTCTCTGAGCCTGGCGGCAATTTCAAGCTGATAACAGTGTGCCGAAAGATCGAAACATCGCTGCGAGATTACGCGCAAATACTCTGCTTCGCCCATGGGCGTGTCCGTCGATAACTCTGTGTCGCACCTCTATCATAAGTGATCCGCGCTGACTCCGTTCCGATTGTTCCATCAACGCGACTGAATATGCGGCGTAGCAAGTTCCCCACGATCGATTGCTGGCGCTGCTAAGCAGCAGGTGGCAGGCGCGGGCACATTCCATCTCCCGTCCCTTGGCATTTGTTCCGGAAACCGCTTTCATCTTACCGTGCCCCGCTCGTACTAAGCGGCCCTTGCACTGGTGATTGGTTGCCCCCTTGCGACATCGATCAATCGATATGGAAAATAAATGACTCACTCAAATTCATTCAGCGGCCGACTTCTCAATATTTCCGAGCGTGACCGGCACACCTGCATCGGCGCGGAACTGAAGGTTGCCGGGGCGGCCTTTTCCGAAATATCCCCGCAGCACGACCATAAGGCGCACGACACACTCATCATGCCACCGTTCAGCAATGCGCACGATCACGTGCGCGGGGTGCGCCCTATTTCGATCGGTGGGTTCGATCTGCCGCTCGAGCTGTGGCTGATCTATATGGTCAAAATTCCGGTGGTGGATCCCTATCTGGTCACCGCCGCGGCGCTCGGCCGGCAGGCGCTGGGCGGCGTCGGCACCGTCATGATCCACTACACGCGGCCGCAAAATCCGAGCGCGCTGGCCGATGAGTTGCCCGTTGTTGCCAAGGCAGCCACGGACATCGGCGTTCGTGTCGCCATCGCCGTCGCGTTGCGCGATCAGAATCCGCTAGGCTACGGCCCGGCCGATCAGCTGCTCAATGGCCTCGACCAATCCGACAAGGACATCATTCGCGGCAAGCTGCTGTCCAAAGCGCTGACGCCGGAAGAAAACGTCCGGTTCGTCGACGATCTGGCGGCGAAGATTGAGTCGCCGCTCGTGAGCGTTCAATACGGCCCTTACGGCATGGAGTGGTGCTCCAGGCCGTTACTCGAGCTGATCGCCAGGAAGTCTGCCGCGAACGGGCGCCGCGTGCACATGCATCTGGTCGAGTCGCGTATCCAGCGCGAATATCTGGATCACATTTATCCGGATGGACCGGTGCACTATCTCGACAAGATCGGCTTGCTGTCGCGGCGGCTATCCGTAGCGCATGGCGTCTGGCTGCGGCCGGACGAACTGGAGCTGATGGCCAAGCGCGGCGTGACCGTCAGCGTCAACTCGAGCTCGAACCTGTCGCTGCGCTCGGGCATCTCGCCGATGCGCAAGATGCACGAGCTGGGCGTGCCGTTCGCCATGGGCCTCGACGGCTTCAGCGTCGACGACGATGACGACGCCTTCCGCGAACTGCGGCTCAATTATCTTCTGCATCAGGGCCTTGCGCTGGAAGAAGGCGTGCCGCTGTCCAAGCTGCTGCATTGCAGTTGCTACGGCGGCCGCTTCAGCGTGTCCGGTATCGAAGCCGGCAAAGGCATCGCCGCCGGCGAGCCAGCCGACTTCATGGCCATCGACTATTCAAAGATCAGCAGCGACGTATTCATGGACATCGACGAAGCGGCGCTCCTGGCGCGGCGCGCGACCTCGCACCACCTCAAGCAGCTCGTCGTCGCGGGGCGCACCGTCGTCGATAACGGCTCGTTGAAGGGGATCGATCTCGAAGGCGTTCACAACGAAATGAACGCGCAGGTGCGCCGTGGCATGCCCGAGTTCAAATCGTGGCAGCAGGTCGCGGGCCGCTTCAGAGAGAAAATGAAGGTCTACTACAGCAGCGGGATGCACCACTGCGGCTAGGCTAGTGGCCGGCCATGTGGCGGCCGATCGTCATGCGATCGGCCCTGCCGATGTCCGTCTCGTAGACGACCGCGCCCTCGAACATCACGACGATCCGGTCGGCAAGCTCGAAAAGCTCGTCGAGATCCTCGCTGACGAGCAGCACCGCAGCGCCGCGATTGCGCACGCGCATGATCTGGCCGCGAATTTCCGCGATCGCGGCGATGTCGATGCCGAAGCATGGATTGACCGCGATCAGCACGGCAACCTCGCCGGACAATTCGCGCGCGAGCACGAGCCGCTGAACATTTCCGCCCGACAGCGTCGCGACCGGCGCGTCCGGCGAATAGGCCTTGATGCTGTATTGCGCGATCAAGTCGCGGGCACGCTCCCCGATCGCGCGCTCGTCCACGAACCATCCCGCGCGAACATAAGGCGGGCGATCGAAATCCCGGAATGCCAGATTATCCGCCACGCTCATGTTAACGACGCAGCAGTTTCGCAGCGGCTCTTCCTGGAGGCAAAAAACCTTCTCGCGCCGGAATTCGGCACGGGTTGCGGTAAACGGCTTGCCGTGGACGAGCACGCTGCCTGCCGTCGCTTCCCGCTGCCCGGCCAGCACTTCGATCATTTCCTTCTGGCCGTTGCCGGACACGCCCGCAATCCCGAGAATCTCGCCCGCCCGCACGGAGAGCGAAGCCGCGGCAACCGCCTGGTGTCCCTTCTCGTTGTCGGCGCACAGCCCATTCAGCTCGAGACGCACGGTGTCGCGGCCGGCATAGGCGACGCGTGCCGCGGCCGCCGCAATCTGGCCCTTCCCGACCATCATCTCGGCCAGCATGTCGGGGGTGATGTCCTTCACGCGTCCACCGCCGACGTTCTTTCCATGGCGCAGCACGGTCACCCCATCGCAGTAGGCCATCACCTCGCGCAGCTTGTGCGTGATCAACAGCACGCTCAGCCGCTGCGCCTTCGTCATTTGGTGCAGCAGCCCGAGAATATCGTCGGCCTCGCCCGGCGTGAGCACGGACGTGGGCTCATCGAGGATCAGGATGCGCGAGCCGAGAAAGAGCTGCTTGACGATCTCGATCTTCTGCTTCTCGCCGGCCGCCAATCCGCCGGCCGGCGCGGAAAGATCGATCTTGAACGGCATGCCTGCCATAAATCGCTCGAGCTTCTCCGTCTCGGCCCGCCAGTTGAGGACGCGCGGCAGGTCGGCACGCGCGAGCATCAGGTTTTCCGCGACCGTCATGCTCGGCACCAGCGTGAAGTGCTGGTACACCATGCCGATACCGAGCCGGTAGGCATCGCGCGGCGACGCGATGTGCCGCTCTGTGCCGTCGAGCGCGACCTTGCCGGCATCGGGCTGGTGATAGCCCATCACGCATTTGACGAGCGTGCTCTTGCCGGCGCCGTTCTCGCCCAGCAGCGCGTGATAGCTGCCGGCCGGCAGCCGGAGCGAGACATCGTCCAGGGCGACCAAGGGCCCGAAACGCTTGCGCATCCCGCTCACCTCCATGTCGGGAGGCGACGACCGAAACGACGACATAGGTTCAGCCCTTAATTCTTCGCCTCGTAGGCGCGGTTGGGACGCGGGAAGCCGCAGGAGGTGCCGTCGGTCACCTGGACTTCGTCTTCCCATGGAAGACGATATTCGCCGGCGACAAGATCCTGCATGTAAGTGTACGGACAGTCTTGCGCACCGCCGTTGACGGCAACAAAACCGCGGTGACCGAACTGGTAGATGTTGTTTTCGACTCCCCAGTTTCGGCGCGCCTCGTCGGCAAGCTTCGGCCGAACCTCGGCGGTTATGATTTCGTCCGGCACCCCGTTTCCGGTCGCAAGCGGCACGCCGTCGTACCCGACGATCATGCCCTCACCCATGGAATTGAACGAGCCGTCCGTTCCCGCCATGCAGACGTTCGCGGTGTACATGAGATTGCAGAATGAATTCGACTCGTTGGTCACCCTCCAGGCGTGGCGGATCGGCGCCGTGTAGCCGGCCGTGCGCAACATGATGTTGGCGCCTTTGTAGGCGCACTCACGCGCCATTTCCGGGAACATGCCGTCGTGGCAGATGATGAGCGCGAGCTTGCTGCCATTCGGGCCGTCGCAAACCGGAATTCCGATATTGCCCGGCTCCCACGGCTCGACCGGCACCCACGGATGCATCTTGCGGTAATAGAGCTGCAGCTTCCCCGTTGCATCGATGACAAGGCCGCTGTTGTACGGATTGCCGTTGGGATTGAACTCCATGATCGAGAAGCAGCCCCAGATCTTGTTTTCGCGGCACGCCGCCTTGAAGGCCGCAACCTCGGGCCCGTCGAGGCGCGACATGATCTCTTCGTTCGTATCCATCGAGAGGCCGTGCAGCGAATATTCCGGGAACACGACAAGATCCATGGTCGACATGTTGCGGCGCGCCTTGCCGACCATCGAGCAGATTTTTTCGGTCTGTGCTTTCAGGTCGGCCTTTTTGGCAACGACCGGAAGCTGCAGCTGCACGAGGCCGATCACCACGCCGTCGGGCGATTTGTTAAGTCCACCAAGGCCGCTCATGGAAGTCCTCCCTCTTTGATGGTTCTACCGGCTTATGCTCAGTTCGTTCGGCGCACCGACCATTCTTGTCGTGCGCGAGCAAGTCAGGATCATGATGCCGAGCGTGAGCACATAGGGCGCGGCATTGAACAGATAGTAGCCGGACGTGATGCCGACCGATTGCAGCGCCGGCCCGAGCGCGCCCGCGCCGCCGAACAAGAGCGACGCCCACAAGCAGCGCATCGGCTCCCAGCGCGCGAAGATGACGAGCGCGACGGCCATCAGTCCCTGCCCGCTCGATAGCGCCTCGTTCCAGCTACCGGGATAATAGAGTGAAAGAAACGAGCCGCCGATCCCGGCGAAAAATGCGCCGACCGCGGTGCTGTAGAGACGCACGCGGTTGATGGGGAAGCCGGCGGCGCGTGCAGTATCGGCGCTATCGCCGACGGTACGCACGACCAGGCCCCAGCGCGTATTGCGCAGGAACCAGGCCATGACCGGCGCGATGACGATGCCGATGAGGAACAGCGCATTGACCTGTAATGCGGCGCGCACCTGCGGGATGTCGCTCCACCAGCCGAATTCGATCGCGGGTAGAATCGGGGCCTGTGGCTGAACGAATGGCTTGCCGATGAAGAACGCAAGACCGGTGCCGAAAATCATCAAGCCGATGCCGACGGCGATGTCGTTGACGCGGGGAAACCCGCAAGCCCATGCGTGCACGAGACCGAGCACAACGGCAGACAATCCGGCGGCGAGCACACCGAGCCAGGGAGAGCCCGTGAGGTAGGACACGGCGTAGCCGCTCATCGCGCCCATGACGAGATTGGCTTCCTGGCCGAGATTGACGCGGCCGCTTTTCTCGGTGAGGCACTCGCCGATGCTGACAAAGAGAAACGGTGTGCTGGCGCGGATGGCGCCGCCGAGCAGCGCGATCGGCACCCCCCACCAGCCGAGTGCTTCGGGCAACTGCATCACTGCCTCCGGCGGCCGCGATAGCGGCCGTAAAGCGTCTCGCTCACCAGAATGAGAATGAACATCATGCCCTCGAGCACGAGCACGGAAGCATCCGGCAGGCCGTGGCGGCGTTGCAGCAGTCCACCGCTCGCGCGAATGCCGCCGAGCAAAACTGCCGCAGGTATGATCGCAAGCGGATTCTGCCGCGCGATGAAGGCGATCAGAATTCCGGTGTAGCCGTAGCCGACGACGATCGAGCTGCTGACGCGTCCCTCGCCCGCCGCGATCTCAACCATGCCCGCGAGCCCCGCGGCGCCGCCGCCGAGGAAACACGACATAATGACGAGCTTGCCGACCGGCAGGCCGACGACGCGCGCGGCGCGCAAATTGCCGCCGACGATACGCGAGGCGAATCCGAAACTGGTCCGCTGCATCAGGATGTAGCAGATGATGCAGGCGACGATGCCGAAGCCGAGACCCCAGTGAACTTCCATGCCCGGCATGTTGCCGAGCAGATTTTGTTCGCCGATGGACCAACTCGACGGCCGGTTTACAACCGTGGGGTCGCGTATCATGCCGGTCACCAGCTGATTCATCAGCGCAATGGCGATGTAGTTGAGCAGCAGGCTGCTGATCGTCTCGTTGACGCCACGCACGTGCTGAAGAACGCCGGCGAACGCGATCCAGATGCCGCCGCCGATGATGCTGGCCAACACCATGGCCGGCACGACGATTTGGGGCGGAAGACGCGCCAACGCGACCGCCGTCAACACCGTGACGACGGCGCCCATCACGAGCGCGCCCTCGCCGCCGATGATCATCAGGCCGAGTTGCGCCGGGAGAGCCGTGCAGAGCCCGGTAAGGATAAGAGGCGCGGCGTGCTGCAGCGTATTCTGCCAGGAGAACCAGCTCCCGAACGCCCCTTTGTAAATCGTGACGTAGACGTCGAGCGGATTGAGGCCGAGCGCCAGCATGCCGGCGCCGAAGCACAGCAAGGCGGCGATAATCGCTCCCGCCGGAATGACGAAATTTTCACCGGGGAATCCCAAGGCGCGACTGTCATTGGACGACGAGGTCGCGGTGGTCGTACGCGCAACCTCGCCGTTCGCTGTCGCTTCGCCAATAGCCGCGGGCGCTTTCCTCAAACTATCGGTCCGATCATTCACGAGGGTCGTCGGCCTAGACTACCCCTTGGTCGAGCCGATCACACCTTCGGCGAGCCAGTTCATCGACTCGAGCCACGGATCGCTGATCTCGTGAGATTTGCCGGACTCGATGACCACTTTGCCGTCGTTTGTCTTCAAGAGGCCCGAGTAGATGCGCTTGGTGCCCTTCTTGAGCGCGTCGGACGCGGCATCGGCCTGCTTGCGCGTGGCCTCGCTCACGGCAGGCCCATAGGGCGAGTTGCGTACCAGGCCTTCTTTCAAGGCGCCGCGGCGGGTATGCGGCCACTCCTTGTTGCCGCTGATCCAGTCGACATAGTCGGCGTAGACTTTCGACCAGTTCCACTCGGCGCCGGTGAGGTAGCCCTTAGGCGCGAGCGGCGCCTGGTTCATGTGATAGCCGGAGCTGAAGATGCCGCGCTTTTCCGCCGTCTCGATCACCACCTTCGGGCTGTCGACGTGGCACGTGACGACGTCGATGCCCTGGTCCGCGAGCGTATTGACGGACTCGGCTTCCTTGACCGGCAGCACCCAGTCGCCGGTGAAGATGACTTGCGTCGTCGCTTTCGGATTGACCGAGCGCGCGCCGAGCGTGAAGGCGTTGATGTTTCTGATCGCGACCGGATAGGGCTTCGCGGCAACGAAGCCGAGCTTGCCGGTCTTGCTGGTACCGGCAGCAACGATGCCCGCGACGTACTGCGCTTCATCGATGTAGCCGTTATAGCTGCCGACGTTCTTCGGCATGGTGTCCTTCCAGACTTCCGGACCCGCATGCAGCAGCACGGCCTTCGGGTATTTCGGCGCAACCTTGAGCATGAAATCCCAGTAACCGTACGACGTCGCGAAGATGATCGACGCCTTGTCGAGAGCGATCATGCTCTCCATGCTCTTCTGTACTTCGAGGGTTTCAGGAACGCGCTCTTCCTCGTTGACGGTGACGCCGCGCATGCTCTTGAGCGCGCGCACGCCCTCCGAGTGAGATTGATTCCAGCCATAGTCGTCCTTCGGACCCACATAGAGGGCGCCGACAACGAGCTTGTCGGCAGCGAATGCGCGCATGCCGGGAAAGCCACCGACCAGCGCGGCGGATGCGCCATAGGCGGCGCCACTCATTAGAGTACGACGAGAGAATTTCACGTCACGCGTCATCGTAGCCTCCCGCAGTTTGTTGTTAGCGTCACATCGCGAGTTGTTGTCTTCGAACTACAACATGCACCTTTTCGTCCGTCAATTAATTTCGAAATTTATCGGCTTGTCCGACATTCTCCGGGGTAACGGACGGAAGTAGCGTTCCGCCGACCGCGCAACCTGTTTTCAGCCGCACATTCCGCGCCGCCAGCGATTTGCCAGCCCGGACAGCGCATTGAGCGTTAGCGCGCCCGACTTTCACTCCGCGCCTTTCTGAGCTGCGCCGCCGCCTGCATGCCTGCGATGCGGCCAAACACCGTGGCCGTGAGCAGGCCGTTGCCCGAGAGGTAACCGCTGGCGCGCGAGCCGGAGACGCCCGTGGCCGCGCCGCCCGCGGCGAACAGGTTGGGAAACGCGCGGCCGTCAGCGCGCAGCACCCGCGTATTGCCGTCGATCGCCAGACCGCCCTGCGTGTGGAACAATGCCCCAGTGACCTTCACCGCGTACAGCGGTGGTACCAGCTGCGGCAGGTTCGTGAATGAACGGCCGAAGCGATCGGAACTACGGTCGCGTTTACGCGTGGCGACGTCGCCATATTCGCGGGCCAACGCGGACGCCGGTACGCCGATGCGTGCGGCCAGTTTCTCCGGCGAGTCGGCGGTAATCAACGCGCCCGCGGCCTCGGCATCGCGGAAGTCCCGGAACTGGCGCGCGATGGCGGCGATACGCTCGTCGAAAATATCGAAGGCGACCGCGCCCGGCTGCCGCAGCACGTCGGCTGCCTGCTCGGAATAGCCGCGCGACTCATCGCAGAACCGTTCGCCGCGCGCATTGACCTGGAAGCCGCCTTCCATCATCGCCGCCCAGGTGACGAGAATATTGTGCGGCGTCGCGACCGAGCCGTGCCCCTGATAACCGGACAAATTGGCGAGACCCGCACCAAGCGCGCGGCCCCACAACACCGCGTCGCCGCGGTTTCCGGCGTGGCCGAAATAGAGCGCGTCGGCCATTTCCGGAATAAATTGCCGTACCAGCTCCGGATTCCCCCCGTAACCGTTACA
>JBAUHH010000162.1:0-7650 GCA_049680165.1 Pseudolabrys sp. | reverse complement strand
CGTCGCGGCGCATGCGCGCATCCGCGCCGGACTCGAACCGGTCGCGGCCGATGCCTCGCTCAGCCACGCCGCAAATCTTCTTTGGATGCTCAAGGGCGAGAAGCCGAGCGCGGACGCCGCGCAGTTGATCGACCGCGACCTCATCCTGCATGCCGAGCACGGCTCCAACGCGTCGTCTTTCACCGCCCGCGTCGTGATTGGCACCGAGGCCAATCTGCATGCGGCGGTCACGGCCGCAATCGCGGCGCTGTCGGGGCCCGCGCACGGCGGCGCCGCTGAGGACGTCATGAAGATGGCGGAGGAGATAGGCGAGCCGTCGCGCGCCGCCGACTATGTGCGGGAAAAGCGCAAGTCCGGCGCCGCGGTCACCGGCTTCGGCCACCGCGTTTATCGCGCCGAGGATCCGCGCGCGCGCCACATGCGCGCCGGCGTCGAGCGGCTGTCCCGGGAAATGGGCCAGCCGAAATGGTTCGAGATCCTGCAGGCGGTGGTCGCGGCGATGGCGCCTTATGCCCGCCACGGCGTGAACGTGAACGTCGATTTCTATTCCGGCGTCGTCTACCACCTGCTCGGCGTCAAGCGCGACCTGTTCGTGCCGATCTTCGCCATCGGCCGCGTGCCGGGTTGGGTCGTGCAGGTGCTCGAGCAGCTCGAGAACAACATCCTGATTCGCCCTCTCACGCTCTACAACGGTCCCGAGTCGCGCGCCTATGTCGGGATCGGACAGCGCGGGAATTGAACGAAGCAGCCGCGCGCGTCCCAAGAAAATTTCGAAAATCTGTGTCCGGGGCGGCTGATTCTCATGCCATGAGAGGCAGCGGCCCGATTCGTCATTGCGGGGCAGGGTCGTTCTGTTATCGTATTGAGATCGGTGGTCTCATCCATTGAGACTTTGTGCTGCGGGCCTTCTGCGCGACCGGCGAAGAACCTGGCGCGTGATCTGGCCCATCGTCCTGCCCGAGCACGGCCGCGGCGGACGAGCGTTCCCTTTACTGGCCAATGGGACGGAGGACATCATGCGTTCGATCACCCGTACATTCATGTGGCTTTTGGCGATCGCGGTGAGCGCGGCGTTGTTCGGCAGCAAGGCGACGGCTGCCGGTTATCCGGAGCGGCCGATCGAACTGATCGTGCCTTGGGGCCCGGGCGGCGGCGCCGACCAGTTGGCGCGCCTCGTCAGCAAGCTAATGGAGCCGATGCTGGGCCAGGGTATCCCGGTCGTGAACGTGCCCGGCGGTACCGGCGCCACCGGCATGGTGAAGTTGCTCGCCTCGCCCGCCGACGGATATGAGATGGCGATCTACATCGCCGACAGTCACGCGCTGCTGGCCGGGAAAAATCCGCGCTGGACCATGAACGACATCACGCCGGTCGCGGTGATGATGAAGGTGCCCTCGTTCATCTTCGTCAAGCAAGACAGCCCGTTCAAGAACTGGGCCGAGTTCGCGAAGGAAGTGAAGGCCAATCCGGGCAAGCTGAAGGTGGCGACGCTCGGCTTCGGAAGTGTCGACGATTTCTCGCTCACCGTACTCGACCATGGCGGCATAAAAATCGTGCAAGTGCCATTCTCCAAGCCGAGCGAGCGCTATGTTTCGATTCTCGGCGGCCACGCCGATGCGCTCTACGAGCAGGCCGGCGACGTCGGCCAATTCCTGCGCGGCAAGCAGATGCGTCCGATCCTGCTGTTCGGCGAAAAGCGCATGGCCGCGTTCAAGGACATCCCGACCTCGTATGAACTTGGCTACAAGGTCGCCTTGCCGCAGTTCCGCGCTATCGTCGTGCGCTCCGGCACGCCGCCTGCGGTCGTGAAGAAATTGTCGGAGGCGCTCGCCAAGGTTGCCGCGTCGCCGGAATACAAGAAATTTCTCGAGGACCAGTTTGCCGATCCGCACAGTTTCGAGAACGCGGCAAAGGCTCCGGCCTTCGTGAAGCAGCAGCTCGAGGACATGAAGAAGACGATTGCGACGAACTGAGGTGCAACTGCATCTGGAATTGGAATGACAGCCATGGACAAGGCGGTGCTTCGCTCCATCGGGCCCTACGCAGCCGGCCTCGTCATCTCGATCGCTCTCTACATTTACGCCGGCACGATCAGCTACGAGCATAGGGCCAATGAGCTTGGCCCTGATGTGTGGCCCCGCCTTGCCATCCTGTTGATGGGCGCCTCGTGCCTGTACGAACTGGCGCGGCGGTTCATTGCCGGCAACAAGGACGCCGCCGGCATCATGGAAGTGTTCGAGCGGGAGGAGGACGTCGAGGAGAAGCCTCCGGTTCACTTGTCCATGCTCATCGGCGGCATCGTGCTGATGGCGATCTACGCCGTGCTGGTGCCGGTGCTCGGTTTCATCTTCGGCACGTTCCTGTTCCTCGCTGTGTTCATGTATGTGGGTGGTTCGCGTGCTCACGTCATGATCTGGGGCACCAGCTTGATCGTGACCTTCGCTTGCGGCGTCCTGTTCCTGCGCATTGCCTATGTATCGCTGCCGCGCGGCATTCCGCCGTTCGACGGCGTGACCGACGTTTTTTTCGCCATTCCGAGCTTGTGGTGACGGCATGATCGATATCGTCACCCAGCTTGCGCAGGGCTTCGTCAACTGCCTGACGCCGCTCAACATGGCGATGCTGTTCATCGGCATCGTCATCGGGCTGCTCATCGGCGTGTTGCCGGGCCTGACGCTGGTGATGGGCGTCGCGCTCGCGTTGCCGTTCACCTACAAGATGGAGGTCACCGCCTCGATCGTGCTGCTGACGGCGATGTACGTCTCCGGCACCTATGGCGGCGCGTTCACGGCAATTCTCTTCCGCATTCCAGGCGAGCCGATCGACGTTCCCATGCTGTGGGACGGCTACACCATGGGGCGCAAGGGCAAGCCGGCGAAGGCGCTGGGCTGGACGCTGGTGTCCGCGCTCGGCGGCGGACTATTGTCCGCCGTCGTCATGGTGGCGCTGACGGAGCCGCTCGCAAGTTTCGCGCTGCGCTTTTCCTCGCCGGAATATTTCGTGATCGTGATGTTCGGGCTCCTGAGCGTGGTGGCGATCGGCAAGGCGTCGCTGCCGAACTCGCTCATCAGCATGGCCGTCGGCATCCTGATTTCCTCGGTCGGAACCGACCCGGTCTATGGCGCGTACCGCTTCACCTTCGGCTCGCCGATCCTGGCCGACGGCATCGAGTTCCTCGTCGTCATGGTCGGCGCCTACGGGGTCGGCGAAGTGCTGA
Source organism: Pseudolabrys sp. (assembly GCA_049680165.1). GTDB lineage: Bacteria > Pseudomonadota > Alphaproteobacteria > Rhizobiales > Xanthobacteraceae > Pseudolabrys. Next base: position 4,433 of record JBAUHH010000162.1, on the reverse strand, counting down.
CGCGGCTGGAGGCGGGCTTTGCCACCAAGCCGATCGACAAGATTTCCAATGCGCGCACCGAGCTGCCGACATGGAAGGAATTGAATGCGATCAAGGGCATGTTTTTCCGATCGTCGGTGGTCGGCGATCTCATCGGTCTGCTGCCCGGCGCCGGTGCCACCATCGCGTCGTTCGTGAGCTACGGCATCGAGGCGAGATTCGGCAAACGCAAGAATGAGATGGGCACGGGCATCGCGGAGGGCATCGTGGCGCCGCAGGCGGCGGCAACGGCCTCGGTCGGCGGTGCGATGGTGCACCTGCTCGCGCTCGGCATTCCGGGCAGCGGCGCGACCGCCGTCATTCTCGGCGCCTTCATGCTGCACGGCATCCAGCCCGGCCCGCAGGTTCTGCTGACCTCGGCGTCGCTCGTCTACACCGTGTTCGCGTCGCTGTTTCTCGGGCTGATCCTGATGTGCGTGATCGGCTATTTCGCCATCCGCCCGCTGGTGAAGATCCTCGATTTTCCCGAAACGGTTGTGTCGGCCTATGTGCTGATCCTCTGTTTTATCGGCGCGCTGTCGATCCGCAACAACGTCACCGATCTTTGGCTCATCATCGGCTTCGGCGTCATCGGTTATGGCTTCGAACGGCTGAAATTTCCGATCGCGCCGCTGGTGCTCGGCGTGATCCTCGGTCCGATCGCCGAAGAATCGTTCATGAATTCGATGATCAGCTTCTCCAACGACTGGACCATTTTCTTCCGCCGGCCGATCTCCGGCACCATCGTCGCCTTCACGATCATCGTTCTGTTGCTGCCGCTCGTGCAGCGTCTGGTCAAACGAACTTTGGCAACGGCTTGAAAGACATCAGGTGAACCATGCGTAGCAGTGCAGGTCTTGATGTGAGGACCGAAGCGCGGCCGTCTCGGACGCGATCCGGATCCGCCGCCAACCGGGCGCTCAAGGCAAGCGCACGCGTTACCGGCGGCCGCGAGCACAAGCTCGGCGCCACCGCGCGGTCATTCGCCATTCTCGAGCACGTCGCGCGCGCCCGCACGCCGGTCGACGTGCTCGACATTATCGGCTCGCTCAAATTACCCAAGGCGACGGCCTACCGGCTGGTCGACTGGTTCGTGACGCAGGGCTATCTGTCGCGCGAGCCCGGCCGCAAGCGCCTGATCGTTGGCCCCAAGCTGACGACTTTGGCTTTCGGCGCGCTGTCGGCGTCGATGCGCAACGACACGCCGCACGTGGTCCTGCAACGGCTCGTGCACACGGTGAACGAGACCTGCAATATCGGCACGTTGCTCAACGGCGAGGTCGTCTATCTCGACCGCGTCGAGGCCGAGCACTGGCCGCTGCGCCTGCAATACACCAGCGGCTCACGCGTGCCGCTGCATTGCAGCGCCATCGGCAAGCTGTTTTTGGCGCTTGCGCCGACGCCGCGCCGCCGGCGGCTGCTGCAAAGCCTCGAGCTGCGCCGTTACACCGACCACACGATCACCGATCGCGTGCGGCTCGATACCGAACTCAAGGACATACGCCGCGATCAGGTTTCGTTCGATCGCGAGGAATTTCTCGTCGGCGTGGTCTGCGCGGCGGTGCCGGTTCTCGGCCACAACGGCGAGATGTTGGCGGCGCTGGCGATCCAGGCACCGGAAGCGCGCATGGACGTGCAAACGGCGCGTCGGCAGTTGCCGACGCTGCGCGCCGCGGCGAGCGAACTCGCCGCGATTTTTCAGGACAAATCCTAAACAGGTTTTCGTAGGAGTGACGCTGCGATGAAGATGACGACGGAAGAAGCTTTCGTGAAGGTCTTGCAGATGCACGGCATCGAGCATGCCTTTGGCATCATCGGTTCGGCCTTCATGCCGATCTCGGACCTTTTCCCTGCGGCCGGCATCACGTTCTGGGACGTCGCGCATGAAGGCAACGGTGCGCTGATCTGCGACGGCTACACGCGCACGACCGGCAAGATCGCGATGGTGATCGCGCAGAACGGCCCCGGCATCACCAACTTCGTCACGCCGATCAAGACGGCGTACTGGAATCACACACCGATGTTGCTGGTGACGCCGCAGGCGGCGAACAAGACCATCGGGCAGGGCGGCTTCCAGGAAGTGGAGCAGATGGCGCTGTTCCGCGACATGGTCTGCTATCAGGAAGAAGTGCGCGATCCCTCGCGGACCGCGGAAGTGCTCAATCGCGTTATCACCAAGGCGAAGCGCATGTCGGCGCCGGCGCAAATCAACATTCCGCGCGACTACTGGACGCAAGTGATCGACATCAGCCTGCCGGCGATCGTCGAATTCGAGCGTCCGGCCGGCGGCGCCAATGCGGTTGCCGAGGCGGCAAAGCTGTTATCGTCCGCGAAATTCCCCGTCATCCTGTCGGGCGCGGGCGTCGTGCTCGGCAATGCGATTCCCGAATGCGCCGCTCTCGCCGAGAAACTCGATGCGCCGGTCTGCAACAACTATCAGCACAATGACAGCTTCCCCGGCAGCCATCCGCTCGCCGTCGGGCCGCTCGGCTACAACGGCTCGAAGGCGGCGATGGAACTGGTCGCGAAAGCCGACGTGGTATTGGCGCTCGGCACCAGGCTCAATCCGTTCTCGACCTTGCCTGGATACGGCATCGATTACTGGCCGAAGAACGCCAAGATCATCCAGGTCGACATCAATGCCGACCGCATCGGCCTGACCAAGCCTGTCGCCGTCGGCGTCTGCGGCGACGCCAAGCTTGTTGCAAAGAGCATTCTGGCGCAGCTCTCGCCGTCGGCCGGAAGCGCCGACCGCGACGAACGCAAGGCGCTGATTCACACCACCAAGTCCAAATGGCTACAGGCGCTCTCCAGCATGGATCATGAGGAAGACGATCCTGGCACCACCTGGAACGAGGACGCGCGCAAGCGCGACGCCGACCGCATGTCGCCGCGGCAGGCCTGGCGCGCGATCCAGGCGGGATTGCCGAAGGACGCGATCATATCCAGCGACATTGGCAACAACTGCGCCATCGGCAACGCCTATCCGATGTTCGATGAGGGCCGGAAGTATCTGGCGCCTGGCCTGTTCGGGCCGTGCGGCTATGGTTTTCCGGCGATCATCGGCGCCAAGATCGGCAATCCGGATACGCCTTGCGTCGGCTTTGCTGGCGACGGCGCCTTCGGCATTTCAATGAGCGAGATGAGCTCGATCGGGCGCGAAGAGTGGCCGGGCATAACGATGGTGATCTTCCGCAACTACCAGTGGGGTGCCGAGAAGCGCAACTCGATCCTCTGGTTCGACGACAATTTCGTCGGCACCGAGCTCGATCCGCACCTGAGCTACGCGAAAGTCGCCGAGGCATGCGGGCTCAAGGGCGTCACGGTGAAGACGCAGGCCGAGCTGACGGAGGCGCTGCGGCAGTCGTGCGAGGATCAGAAGAAGCGGATCACCACCTTCATCGAGGTGATCCTCAATCAGGAACTGGGCGAGCCGTTCCGCCGCGACGCCATGAAGAAGCCGGTTAAGGTCGCGGGCATCAAGCGCGACGACATGCGCCCGCAGGTGGTGATCTGATGCACAGCGATTTCTGTTTCCGTTCGTCCCCGCGAAAGCGGGGACCCAGAGCGGCAAAGACGGTTTGCACGGCTCTGGATTCCCGCTTGCGCGGGAATGAGCGGAGTGTGGCTGAGACGGCGGAGCGCGATAGATGACGGTGGCAGTGAAAAATCCTGTCGACGCAAATGCGCAGAATGTCGTCGACGATCTTGTCCACCGTGCGCGCAAGGCCATGGCGGCGTTCGCCGATGCCGATCAGGCCAAGGTTGACGCGGCGGTCACCGGGCTCGCCTGGTCGCTCTACAAGCCCGAGCACGCCAGGGAACTGGCCGAGCTCGCGGTCGCCGACACCCAGCTCGGCAACGTGCCGGACAAGATCATCAAGAAGCAGCGCAAGACCTTCGGCACGCTGCGCGACCTCATGCGCGTGAAGTCGGTCGGCATCATCGAAGAGGACAAGAAACGCGGCATCGTGAAATACGCCAAGCCCGTCGGCGTGGTTGCGGCGATCACGCCGTCGACCAACCCGGGCGCGACGCCGGTGAACAAGGCGATGATGGCGATCAAGGGCCGCAACGCCATCATCATCGCGGCGTCGCCGGCCGGGCTGAAGACGACGACGAAGACCGTCGACTACATGCGCGCGGAACTCAAGAAGGTGGGTGCGCCGGAAGACCTCGTGCAGATCCTGCCGCCGCCGGCGTCCAAGGACATGACGCAGGCGCTGATGCAGGCCGCCGACCTGGTCGTCGCCACCGGCTCACAGGACAACGTGCGCCGCGCCTATTCCAGCGGCACGCCGGCGATCGGCGTCGGCACCGGCAACGTGCCGGTGATCGTGGACGAGACCGCCGATCTCGATGACGCGGCGCGGAAAATATGCGCCTCGAAAATCTTCGACAATGCGACGTCATGC
>JBAUHH010000161.1:0-6344 GCA_049680165.1 Pseudolabrys sp. | reverse complement strand
GAATAGTTCCACTCGAGGAGTTGCCAGCCGATGGCCCGCGTTACCGTCGAAGATTGTATCGACAAGGTTGAAAACCGATTTGATCTCGTGCTTCTCGCGAGCCATCGGGCGCGCATGGTTTCGTCCGGCTCGCAGATCACCGTCGAACGCGACAACGACAAGAATCCTGTCGTTGCCTTGCGCGAAATTGCCGAGACCACCGTGTCGCCCGGCGATCTGAAGGAAGATCTCATCCACAGCTTGCAGAAATATGTCGAAGTCGACGAGCCCGAGCCCGAAGTGCCGTTGATCGGCGCGTCGGCTGGCGCCGGCGTCGATTCCGACGATACCGATGTCACCGCCGACCGCATGACCGAGGAAGAGCTGCTCAAGGGCCTGGAAGGCCTCGCGCCTCCGGAAGAGCAGCCGGAAGAAGACGCCGAGTAACAGTGGCGCGGGCTGCGGCGAAATTCGCATAAATTTTCTGTAACGGCCCGGCCAGTCCGGGCCGTTGCTATTTCAGGTCCACGTTGATGGGCAAAGGGCCCCAAGTCTTGGGGCCAATGTCTTGCGATGGCCGCAAAACGGCATGATATCTTGTGAGAGAACCGCCGCGCGTCGGATTCGGGCCTGAATCCGGTGCGGCGGGCGTCAAGGACCGTTGATGGCGCGTGTACGCACCGATCTTCCGCGGATGCAGAAGCGGCCCCCAGCCAGGGTGCCGCTAGAGCGAAACATTATCGCTGCTCCGCAACCTATTGAAAAACTGGTAAATCCGCGCAAGCCGCAGATGATGCGGCAGTATGACCTGATCGAGCGTGTGCGCCAGTACAACCCCAATACCAATGAAGCTTTGCTCAACCGCGCCTACGTCTACGCCATGAAGGCGCACGGCGAACAAACGCGCGCCTCCGGCGATCCGTATTTCTCCCACCCTATCGAGGTCGCCGCGATCCTGACCGATCTCAAGCTCGACGACGCCACCATCGCGGCGGCGCTGCTGCACGACACGATCGAAGACACCGCGACCACGCGCGCGGAAATCGACAGCCTGTTCGGCCGCGAGATCGGCGTGTTGGTCGAGGGCCTTACCAAACTGAAAAAGCTCGACCTCGTCACCAAGGAAGCTAAGCAGGCGGAAAACCTGCGCAAGCTTTTGTTGGCGATCGCAGACGATGTGCGCGTGCTGCTGGTGAAGCTCGCCGACCGGCTGCACAACATGCGCACGCTGGACTTCATGCCGGCCGAAACGCGCCAGCGCGCGGCCGAGGAAACGCTGGAAATCTACGCGCCGCTCGCAGGCCGCATGGGCATGCATGAGATGCGCGAGGAGCTGGAAGATCTGGCGTTCCGCGAGCTCTATTCCGAAGCCTACAAGGTCGTGAGCGGGCGCTTGAATGCGCTGGCGGAGCGCCATTCCCACCTGATCGGCGAAATTGAAAAGCAGCTAACCCGGAAATTGGCAGATAAAGGCATCGTCGCGGTGGTGAAGGGCAGGCGCAAGCGCGCCTATTCGATCTGGCGCAAGATGGAGCGCAAATCGGTCGGCTTCGAGCAGCTTTCCGACATTTTCGGATTTCGCGTGATCGTCAAGACGGTCGGCGATTGCTACCAGGCGCTGGGCATTGTGCACACGACCTGGCCGGTCGTGCCGGGCCGCTTCAAGGACTATATCTCGACGCCGAAGGCGAACGATTATCGCTCGATTCACACCACGCTGATCGGTCCGGGCAAGCAGCGCGTCGAGCTGCAAATCCGTACCACCGAAATGCATGAAATTGCCGAATACGGCATTTCGGCGCACGCACTCTACAAAGACAGCGGCGGCTCGCCGACCGAATTGCTGTCGCGCGAGTCGAGCGCTTATGCCTGGTTGCGCCGCACGATCGAATTGCTGGCGGAAGGCTCGAACCCCGAGGAATTCCTCGAGCACACCAAGCTCGAGCTCTTCCACGATCAGGTTTTCTGTTTCACGCCCAAGGGCAAGTTGATCGCGTTGCCGCGCAAGGCGACGCCGATCGACTTCGCCTATGCCGTCCACACTGATGTCGGCAACACGGCCGTCGGCTGCAAGATCAACGGCCAGATCGCCCCGCTGATGTCGGAAATCGGCAATGGCGATGAGGTCGAAATCATCACCTCGAAGGCCCAGAAGGTCCCGCCGGCGGCGTGGGAATCGATCGTCGTCACCGGCAAGGCGCGCGCCGCGATCCGCCGCGCGACGCGCAGCGCCGTGCGCGCGCAATATACCGGCCTCGGCCGGCGCATGGTCGAGCGGCTGTTCCTCCGCGCCAAGATTGCCTACTCGGATGAAAAGCTGACGGGCGCATTGCCGCGGCTTGCGCGCGCGTCGATCGACGAAGTGATGTCGGCGGTCGGCCGTAACGAAATGAAGGCCTCCGACGTCGCCCGTGCGATGTACCCGGACTATAAAGAGGAACGGGCGGCCGCGATGGCGAAGCGCCAGAAGCCGGAAAGCGGCTGGTTCGGCCTCAAGAAGTTGAGTGCGGTGAAATTCAAGATCCCCGGCATCGGCGGCAGCGCCAACGCCGGCGCCCCAAGCGTGTCGATCCCGATCCGCGGCATCAACACGGATTTACCCGTGCGCTTTGCGCCAAACGGCGGCGCCGTGCCGGGCGATCGCATCGTCGGGATTCTCACACCCGGCGAGGGGATAACGATCTATCCGATCCAGTCGACCTCTTTGAGCGAATTCGAGGACAAGCCGGAGCGCTGGCTCGACGTGCGCTGGGACGCCGACGACCGCGTGCCACAACGTTTTCCGGCGCGCGTCGCCGTGCAGTCGGTGAACGAACCTGGCTCGCTTGCGCAGATCGCGCAGGTGATCGCCGAGCACGACGGCAATATCGACAATATCCGCATGACGCGGCGCGCGCCCGACTTCACCGATGTGCTGATCGATCTCGAGGTCTACGATTTGAAACATCTCACGGCCATCATTGCTCAATTGCGGGCAAAGCCGATGGTGGCGAAAGCCGAGCGGGTGAACGACTAGATGTCTGCGCACCTTCGTCTCGGCGTTAACGTCGATCACGTCGCCACTATCAGGAACGCACGCGGGGGACGCCATCCCGATCCGGTGCGCGCCGCCAAACTTGCCATCGCCGCCGGCGCCGACGGCATTACCGCGCACTTGCGCGAGGACCGCCGTCATATCCGCGACGACGACATGGCGCGGCTGAAAGCCGAAATCGACACGCCGCTGAATTTCGAGATGGCCGCGACGGCCGAGATGATCGCAATAGCGATCGAGACAAAGCCGCATGCTGCGTGCCTGGTGCCGGAGAAACGCACCGAGCGCACAACCGAAGGCGGCCTCGACGCGGCGGGGCAGGCCAAGCATCTCACGCCGGCAATTGCCGAACTCAAAAAGGCGGGCATTCGCGTATCGCTTTTCATTGCCGCGCAACCCGCGCAGATCGAAGCGGCCGCGCATATGGGCGCGCCGGTGGTCGAATTGCACACGGGCGCCTGGTGCGATGCGATCGCGGACGGCCATAAACGCGAAGCCGAAGCGGAATGGCAATTGCTGCGTGCGGGGGCGGTCCTGGCGAAAAGCCTTGGCCTTGAGGTGCACGCCGGTCACGGTCTCGATTACGGTACGGCGGAAACGATCGCGGCGCTGCCGCAGATCGTCGAACTCAATATCGGCCATTTCCTGATCGGTGAATCGGTGTTCGAGGGCCTCGACGAAACCGTGCGCGTCATGCGCGCGGCAATGGATCGCGGGCGCGCGCAAATGAAAGCGGCTGCATCGTGATCATCGGTCTCGGTTCCGACATCGTCGATGCCCGCCGCATCGAGCGCGCGATGGAACGGCATGGCGACCGGTTTCTCGACCGCATCTTCACCGCCACCGAGCGCGCCAAGGCGGACGGCCGCGCCAATCGTGTCGAGACTTACGCCAAGCGTTTCGCCGCCAAGGAAGCCTGCTCCAAGGCGCTTGGCACCGGATTTCGCTCGGGCGTTTTCTGGCGCGACATGGGCGTGGTCAATCTGCCGAGCGGGCGGCCGACCATGCAGCTCACCGGCGGCGCGCTCAAACGGTTGCAGGCAATCACGCCGGCCGGATGCAGCGCCCGCATCGACATCACGCTCACCGACGAGGGGCCGATGGCGCAGGCCCTCGTCATCATCACCGCCTTGCAGTCAGACGCCGCGAAAAGTTAGCGGCCCGGTCCGGAACGACAGCACCATCAAATACTTATAGGGGCATTCGGCCGTTCTTGATTGCGCCATGCGTGACCAGCGGCTACAAGGTCGCGGGGCGTTGAACAGCGGAACGAGAGGCCGATGAGCGTGTCATCCGGAACGAAACGGAAAGAAGGGGGCGTTGCCGAAACCGTGCGCGTGGTCATCCACGCGCTGATCATCGCGCTGGTCATCCGCACCTTCCTGTTTCAGCCATTCAACATTCCATCGGGCTCGATGAAGGCGACGCTGCTGGTCGGCGATTACCTTTTCGTGTCGAAATATTCGTACGGCTATAGCCATTTCTCGCTGCCGTTCTCGCCGCCGCTGTTTTCCGGACGCATTCCCGGCAACTGGATGCCGCAGCGCGGCGACGTGGTGGTGTTCCGGCTGCCGCGCGACACGTCCACCGACTACATCAAGCGCGTCATCGGTCTGCCCGGCGACCAAATTCAGGTGCTCGATGGCCAGCTTCACATCAACGGTCAGGCGATAAAACGCGAACGCGCGCCGGACTTCATCGAGACCGAAGAGGGCAGAACCGAAGCGCCGGTGAAACGCTGGAAGGAAACGCTGCCGAACGGCGTCAGCTATTACACGCTTGACCTGGTCGACAATGGCTTCGCCGATAACACGCAGGTCTATACCGTTCCGGCCGGCCATTATTTCATGATGGGCGACAACCGCGACAACTCGACCGACAGCCGTTTCAGCCAAGTCGGCATGGTGCCGTTCGAGAATATCGTCGGCCGCGCACAGATCATTTTCTTCTCGGTCTATGACGGCGAGCGTGCGTGGGAGTTCTGGCGCTGGCCGTTCTCGGTTCGTTGGGGCCGGTTATTCACGATCGTCAGATGAGCCGCAGGGCTAAGGATCGAACCGCGCTCGAAGAGAAGATCGGCTATAAATTTGCCGACAAGCTGCTCCTCGAACGCGCGTTGACGCATATCTCGGCGATCTCGGGTGGCCCGCAAAACCGCGTTGCCAGCTACCAGCGGCTGGAATTTCTCGGCGATCATGTGCTCGGCGTCGTGATCTCCGACATGCTCTATCGCGCGTTTTCACGGGCGAACGAAGGCGAGCTGTCGCGCCGCCTTGCCGATCTGGTGCGCAAGGAGACTTGCGCGGAGGTTGCGCGCGACATGGACCTCGGCCCCGCGCTCAAGCTCGGTAATTCGGAATCGCATGCCGGCGGACGGCTGCGCGCGACCATCCTGGCCGATGCGTGCGAAGCGCTGGTCGGTGCGGTTTTCGTCGACGGTGGCTATCAACCGGCTGCCGCGGTGATTGAGCTGTTCTGGAAGGAGCGCATGCTCAAGCCGCTGCGTCCCTTACGCGATCCGAAGACGATGTTGCAGGAATGGGCGCAGGCGCGGGGGCTGCCGACGCCGGCTTACCGCGAATTGGCGCGCACGGGCCCGCATCACGATCCAGAGTTCAAGGTCGCGGTGGTTTTGCCCGACCGCCCGCCGGCGGAGGGGCTCGGCAGTTCCAAGCGCGCCGCCGAGCAAGCCGCTGCCGCTGCAATGCTTTCGCGCGAAGGCGTGTCGACGGAAAAAATTGATGGGTGACAGGGAAAACCCCGCAGGCGGCCGCTGCGGTTTCATTGCGCTGATCGGCGCGCCCAACGCCGGCAAATCGACGCTGCTCAATGCGCTGGTCGGCTCCAAGGTCTCCATCGTATCGCGCAAGGTGCAGACGACGCGTGCGCTTGTTCGCGGCATTACCGCCGCAGGCTCCTCGCAGCTGATCTTCGTCGATACGCCCGGAATCTTCACGCCGCGCCGCCGGCTCGACCGCGCCATGGTGACCAGCGCCTGGAGCGGTGCGCACGAGGCCGATCTGGTGGGCTTGCTGATCGACGCGCGCAAAGGCATCGACGAGGAAGCAGAAGCGATCCTCGACCGTCTCGCGGATGTAAAGCCGGCCAAGGCGCTTATCCTCAACAAGATCGACTTGGTCGCCAAGGACACCTTGCTCACGCTCACCGAAGCGGCCAATGCCAAGGTTCCATTTGCGGCCACCTTCATGATCTCGGCGCTCTCCGGCGACGGCGTCGGCGATCTGAAAAAGTGGTTTGCCGAACGCATGCCGGAAGGGCCATGGCTCTATCCGCCCGATCAGATGTCGGATGCGCCGCTGCGGCAGCTCGC